>NZ_JAJAFX010000016.1:0-94714 GCF_025384845.1 Photorhabdus temperata
GCCCGCCCGTTAAATGTGATGGTCTGGTCACCGGTGATGATAACTCCACCACAGGTCGTTTTATCACCAACGAGCAGATAATAGCCTTTTGCCATTCTATTGACTTCCCCATTGGTTTACAGTACGAAGAGTGGGTCTAACTAAATTGGTCATCATATCCTTACCACTTATAGGTTAATAGATAATCAATAGTGCAATGAATTTAACTTAAAAAGATATAGGAATATTCCGAAAATTGGAGAAATTAGCTTGATTGATTGTGGTAATTCATCATGTTAATTAACATATTGGATACATTTTTTTAGCAAAAGTGGGCATCACGAATGAATTTAAAATCAATGGCGACATCGGTTTTACGTACCAAATGATTTTTAGGAAAGTCATGTCACGCTAATGGGACGTGGGCAGGTTTTACTCAAAAAATGGTCAGATCATTTTTGTACTCATCTTCATCAGTTCAAAGTGCTGACCAAAAGACCGGCACTTTGTCATTAATCTGAGATGTATTTACAATCTACCTATTATCGCCGTCATTACATAGCAATCCTATCGAACTCAAAGAACCAGCACCGTCACCCACATTGGCGCTTTTCCGACAGGATAACGCGCTAATTCAGTCAATTTACCGGTATATTTATCAATAGCAGAAACCGAGATATGGTCAGACTTTTGACCGGATGCAATTAGGTATTTTCCGCTATGATCGATAGCAAAACCACGTGGCTGAGTTTCGGTTTTATAGTGCCCTGCCAAAGTCAGATTAAAACCATCTTGTGAAATAACAAAATGGCTGATCAAACTTTCAGTACGCTCACAGGTATAAAGGTGACGACCATCCGGTGTAATATGAATATCCGCCGACCAACGAACACCCGCTAAATCTTCCGGCAATGAATCAATGGTCTGAATAATCCGGTATTTTTCCCATTTGCGATAAACATCCACGGTAGAATCCAGTTCATTAATGCAGTAAATCACCTGCTGATTCGGGTGGAATGCCATATGACGAGGACCAGCCCCCGCTGCTGTAGCCACTTTTTCAGCACGCTTCTCTGTCAGATAACCCTCTTCTGTCATCTCAAAAATTCGGATGTGATCTTCTTTCAGACAAGGTACTAATAGCTGTTTATTATCCCAATCAATATTGGCTGAATGCGGTGCTTGCAAGCCTTCAATAATCTGAACAGGCGCGCCTGCAATACCTTGATCGTCAATTGGGCTGACACTCAGGTTGTTATAACTATAGGAAACAGAGAATAGAAAACGACCTTGCCTGTCAGTAGCGATATGCGTCGGGCTACCCGGTATTGGTGAAATTCCCTGCTGTACCAGTTTCCCATCAGAGCCAATCTGGTAAGTGACAATACTGAATTGTGGCCGGACCCCAACATAAAGATGCTTGCGATCCGGGCTAACCACCATTGGCTGTACTTCTCCCGGCACATCAACTGTCTGAATTAATGATAACTCACCTTCATTATTCAGGTTCCAAACATGAATCTGACGACTGTTTGGACTCGCAGTATAAACCACCTGTTTCATCTTCACTCCTTAATTATCCGTTACTATTTTATTGATCTGTAACGACTCAATTTCAATTTTATCGGCCAAATTCACCGCACAATTGGTTTAACTTTATTCAGTTCCAATGTAATATCTTTTACATTATATATAGTTATGAGGCTAATCTATGTCATATCGCGTCATTGCTTTGGATCTGGACGGTACGTTACTGAGTCCGCAAAAGAATATCCTGCCAGAATCACTCACTGTACTAAATGAAGCCCGTAAAGCCGGTGTTAAGGTGCTGATTGCAACTGGCCGCCATCATGTCGCTATCCACCCTTTTTATCAGGCTTTGCAACTCGATACGCCTGTCATCTGCTGTAATGGGACGTATCTGTATGATTACCATCAGAAGAAAGTATTAGCCTCAGATCCACTGTCATCTCAGGAAGCGATAAAAGTTCTCGCCCACTTAAGCAACACAGATATTCATCGTCTGATGTATGTGGATGATGCCATGTTATATGAAGAACTGCATGACACAATTATCCGCACCATGACATGGTCTGAGACCCTGCCTGAATCTCAACGCCCAAATATGCAGCATGTCAGTAGTTTTCAATATGCTATTGGTGAAGTGCAGTCTATCTGGAAGTTCGCTACCTGTTCCCCTGATTTAGTAAAACTTCGTGAAATAACTGAACAGATCGAAAATGATATCGATCTTGCGTGTGAATGGTCATGGTTTGATCAAGTGGATATCACCAAAAAAGGTAACAGTAAAGGTATGCGTTTGAAACAATGGGTTGAATCACAGGGAATGAGCATGCAGGATGTTATCGCCTTTGGTGACAATTTTAATGACCTGAGCATGTTGGAAACCGTCGGGCTCGGTGTTGCTATGGGTAACAGTGTCGATGCGGTCAAAGAACGGGCCGATTTAGTGACGTTGGATAATACTCAACCAGGTATTGCCGAAATTATTCGCAAGCATGTTCTTTAATTTCTTATCTGATTTAGCGATATCCATAAATCACACTCAGGGGCAACCCCACATGGGAACCCCTTGTTATCCCAGACAATCTTCTTTCTTCCAACTGACAACCCGTTTACTCATTTATGAAAAATCAGATTCTACAGTTGCCGATTAAGAGAAACGCTCTTTATCTGGGCATATAGCCATTGCCCTTGCCGCAAATTAAGTTCATCCCTTGCCCACGGAGTAATTCTTGCCCATAAATAATGACCACTCAGCGCCAATTTAACATCGACCTGGTCATCATCATCAAAAAATTCAACCACTTTCGCGGCTAAAATATTACGGATACTACTACCGCGAGGAGGTTCCAGTACTAATGAAACATCGGAAGCGTCTATCCTGACACGCAAATCAGTTCCCGATTGAGCATCAATTTTAGGCAACCATAAAGCCTGGTCAGCAAAGGCTACTGCGGTCATTTCATAGCGATTATGATGTTCGACCATTGAAACGTTCAGAATGCTGCTGAGAGTCTCTTTTTGTAACCAGGGACGCAGTGCGCTGCTAGCCCAAACCTCTGCTAATTTCCCTGTTGCCCTGACTTTCCCGTTATCCATTACGATCACATTTTCAGCCAGACGAAGAATTTCATCCAAATTATGGCTAACATACAAAATCGGGATTTTGACATCCTGAGAAAGTCTTTCAAGATAAGGCAAGAGTTCTCGTTTCCGCGGGAGATCCAAAGATGCCAATGGCTCATCCATTAACAGTAATTCAGGGGCAGTCAACAAAGCGCGACCAATAGCAACCCGCTGTTTTTCACCACCGGACAGGGTAAGAGGAAAACGCGATAGCAGGTGTTCAATTCCCAGCAAATTAATGATGCTGTCAAACTCCGGTTTCATCACCGGAGACATTCCGTATTGAAGATTGCCTTTTACCCGGTAATGAGGAAACAGCCGGGCATCCTGAAAGACATAACCTATCCGGCGCTGCTCTGGCGGCAAACAAATCCCTTTTTCAATATCCACCAACACATGATCATTGAGAAGAACCCGCCCTTTCTGTGGACGTAACAAACCCGCAATCACATTTATCAGTGAAGTTTTTCCAGCACCTGAAAGGCCAAAAACAGCCGTAATTCCCTCAGAGGATAACTGCGTGTCAACCTGTAAATGAAGATCACCAAGTTGTTGTTCAAAATCCAGCTCTAACATGTTGCTCCCAGACGTTTCCTTCCCCAACGGGTTAACCATTCAGAAATCATCAATGACATCAACGCAAGAATAATGGCAATAATACATAAACGAGCCGCGGCAGTTTCTGCGCCAGGTGTCTCAATCAGGGTATACATTGCCAAAGGTATTGTCCGCGTTTCACCCGGAATATTAGATACAAAGGTGATGGTTGCGCCAAACTCCCCCAATGAACGGGCAAACGCCAGAATAGTGCCAACAATAATCCCGGGCAAAGAGAACGGCAATGTAATAGTAAAAAAGACCCTGAATGGATTCGCCCCCAAGGTGCGGGCAGCCTGTTCCAACCGTCGATCAACACTTTCCAGCGCCAAACGTATCGCCCTGACCATCAGCGGAAAAGCAACAACAGCAGAAGCCAATACAGCACCACGCCAACTGAATGCAACGCTGATCCCAAACCAGTCATATAACCATTCACCAATGAATCCACGACGTCCCATGCTGATCAACAGCAGATACCCCACTACCACTGGCGGCAATACCAATGGCAGATGAATAACACTGTCAAGCAATGATTTACCCGGAAACCGGAAACGAACCAGAATCCATGCCATCAAGATCCCAAATGGCAGACTGATTAACACCGCCATACCTGAAACTTTCAGACTCAGGATGATGGCTTGCCATTCGTATTCACTTAACATCTCCAAAAATCTATTCCTAAAGTGGGCGAAAACCGTAACGTTTAAAAATTGCAGCGGCCTCTGGGGTTTTCAGATAGTTATAAAAGCTAAGAACTGCGGGATTATTATGATCTTTGATCATCGCCATAGGGTATTCAACAGGCTTGTGGCTCTCTGCCGGGAAAATCCCCACAACGTTGACTTTATCACTGGCAACCGCATCTGAAGCATAAACAATACCCAATGGAGCTTCAGCACGTTCCACCAGCGCCATACCACTGCGCACATTACTGGTACGGGCCAGCAGAGGATTAACCGTCTCCCATGCTCCCAAATATTGCAGCGATTGTTTAGCGTAGATACCGACCGGAACATGATCTGGATCACCGACAGCAAGACGACCATCAGCCAACAAAGATTTCCATTTGGTCTCTTTATTAATGTCAATTTTATTGAGTTTACTCTCTTTCGGTGCAATCAGAACCAGTTGATTTCCCAGAATAGTAAAGCGAGTTTTATCAATAATCAGTTTCTTCCCGGCAACGTAATCCATCCACTGTTGGTCAGCGGAAATAAAAATATCTGCCGGAGCGCCTTGTTCAATCTGACGGGCCAAAGTAGAGGATGATGCATAGGAAGCCACCACGTCACCTTTTTTCTCTTGCTTATATTGTATCGAAATCTCGTCAAGAGCATTGGTCAGTGAGGCAGCAGCAAATACGGTGACTTTCTCCGTAGCCCATGCTTGCCACGTCAAAGTAAAAGAAATGATAACTCCCGCTAACAGTTTAGCAAAACTCTTCTTCATCTATTTTCCACCTGCTTAATTACCCATTGGTTCGCTGTATATAACAAGATATAGCGCTAAATGGAAGACTATCCCATTAATAATCGGCAAATTGTGAGCAACTTTTACTATCTGATTTAATTTGAAGTAAAATGCTGTAATAGAAAAACAGAATAAACTGATTGTGATCAATTAAGACAAATTACCCGGTGAATCACCGGGTAATCAGAATAGCACCTGGTGTACAAAGAAATATTAGTTCTACTTTTCAGAATGACCAATACGGGAAATGATATTAAACAATTCCCCAAGGGCATAAATTAAACCTAAGATTCCGACCATCACTACCGGTACCATGACCAGGGAGAAGGCCATACTTTTAATCAACTCAAACATGGTAGCCTCACATAGTGGCTCATTAGATGAGCCGGCAACATAACACATTTTTAACCATAGCGCATAATAGCGCTATAATTAGTACCATTCTAAACAAAGACAAACAACTATAACTGGCTAAACGTGCGTTTTTCCGGGTTAGCCAACAAAAATTCACGATTTTATTTCCTGAAAAAAACAATTATGCAAGCCGAAATTCTATTGACACTGAAATTACAGCAACGGTTATTCGCAGATCCACGGCGAATATTATTACTGAAACAGATTAAAGCAACGGGTTCTATCAGCCAGGGGGCAAAGCTGGCTGGCATCAGTTATAAAAGCGCCTGGGATGCCATCAATGAAATGAATCAGTTAGCAGATGAAACCGTCGTGGATCGTGCTACTGGTGGTAAGGGCGGCGGCGGGACGAATCTTACCCATTATGGTGAACGTTTATTACAACTTTATGATTTACTCGCACAAATTCAACAAAAAGCCTTTGATGTGCTGAAAGATGATCCCCTTCCCCTCAATAGCTTGCTGGCTGCGATTTCCCGTTTTTCGCTGCAAACCAGCGCCCGTAATCAATTCTTTGGCACAATTACTGACCGTGACCATAATCAGGTGCAGCAACATGTCCGCATATTGCTGGCAGATGGTCAAACATCACTGAATGCGGCATTGACAGAACAGAGTGCTGACCGTCTTGGTCTGATAAAAGGTAAGGAGGTATTGGCTCTGATTAAAGCGCCCTGGATAACATTGACTAAAGAACAACTTCCCACTAGCCATTTTGACAATGCCCTGACAGGACAAGTGAGTAAAATCGAAACTGGCGAAAAGAGCACAGAAGTTCTTATGGTTCTTGATGGTGGTGAAACCCTCTGTTCTACTCTGACCAATCAAAGCGCTGATAAACTGAAACTGCATCCTAAAGATAAAATCACTGCACTTTTTAATGCTGATCAGGTGATTATTGCAACTCTTTGTTGAAAATTGACACTATTATCACTGAATAATTCGGAATATCAGGGGATATTATGCAGTTATGTACCTCACATATCCCCTGATATCTAACATTAAATGTTAATTAAAAGTTAATATTGACATTCAGCGTCATTCCGCTTATTTGTGAGAGGATATTTGCGTTGCTTAAAAAGGAATAAAAGATGTCTGAATTGCAAATAACGCAAGGCTGTTTCCGTTTAAGTGATACCCAAACCTTGCAGTTACCGTCACTAAAAATTACCTCTGGTGAAAACTGGGCTTTTGTTGGTGCTAACGGTAGTGGTAAATCATCATTGGCCCGTGCGCTGTCAAATGAATTAGTACAACTTTCCGGCGAACGAAATTGCTCATTTCGTACATGTGGCCGCGTCTCTTTAGAACAATTACAAAAACTGACTGAGAAAGAGTGGCAACGCAATAATACTGATATGCTGAGTGATGATGAGGATGATACCGGCCGCACTGCGGCAGAAATTATTCAGCTTAATCATAAAGATAATGAGCTTTGTCTGGAACTGGCAAAACAGTTCGGTATTATGGATTTACTTTCCCGTCGTTTTAAATACCTTTCTACCGGGGAAACCCGAAAGACATTGCTTTGCCAGGCACTGATGGCTGCACCTGATTTACTGATCCTTGATGAACCTTTTGATGGCCTTGATGCATTTGCCCGCGGTCAACTTGCTGAATTACTGGAAACATTGTCAGCAAAAGGCATCGTTTTGGTGCTTATCCTTAACCGGTTCAGTGAAATCCCAGGTTTTATTGATCAAATTGGTGTACTGGCAGATTGCCATCTGACATCTGCTGGCATAAAAGAAAAAGTGATGGCGGATCCACTGGTTGCTCAACTGGTGCACAGCGAAAAACTTGATGGTATCCATTTACCAGAAGCGGATGAATATCGCATTGATGATCAGTTACCTCCTGACCAACCTTTGATTATCTTGCGTAATGGTGTGGTTCAGTATAACGAACAACCCATTTTGCACGGGCTGGACTGGCAGGTAAACCCGGGTGAACACTGGCAGATTATGGGTCAAAACGGTGCTGGAAAATCAACCCTCCTGAATCTGATTACCGGAGATCATCCCCAAGGCTACAGTAATGAATTGATTTTGTTTGGCCGCCAGCGCGGTAGTGGCGAAACGATTTGGGATATCAAACGCCATATTGGCTATATCAGTCACAGTATTCATCTGCAATATCGGGTCAGTACCAGTGTTCGTAATGTGATTCTGTCCGGCTTCTTCGATTCAATAGGTCTTTACCAGGCAGTATCAGATCGCCAGCAACAACTTGCCGATGAATGGCTGGCTTTGCTGGGATTATCCGCTCAGATTGCCAACGGCCCGTTTCACAGCCTTTCATGGGGACAACAACGGCTGGTTCTGATAGCTCGTGCTCTGGTTAAACATCCGGCTTTATTGATTCTTGATGAACCTCTGCAAGGGCTTGATCCACTCAACCGTCAGTTAATATTACGTTTTATTGATATCATGATTGCTGACGGTGATACTCAGCTACTATTTGTTTCTCATCATCAGGAAGATGCTCCGCAATGCATTACTCACCGGCTGATATTTATTCCTGATGGTGACATATATCGTTATAAAACAGAAAGAATCAATCATTAAAGTATTAAAATGAGCATTAATGCTGAAACAAAAGCCAGCATTGCAAAGTGTGTTTATGTCAACCTCGTAGCAATACATATGCAAGTATGCTGGCTTTATCTATTCGTAGCAATTATAAAGTATCAAGAAAGTTAGGTAACATAAAAATACCCGTCGTTAATCTTTTCCCCATAAAATAATTTAACTTTATGAATGACAGATTTAAATATAAGAATATTAATTTAATATAGACAAAGATAATAAAAAGAATCTCTCAATCATTTATCTTTTAATGAAACTTTTATTCATTTAAAAATTCCATTTTATGATCATTATATAGACATTCATCACATTAATTAAATAGATTATTTAGCGAATTGGATTTTAGATTAAACTATTATTAGAAGTAGAGTGAAAAAATGTTTCCATCAGGCCAAAGATGGATTCCCTACTATTACATACCCATTCGGAGAATAATAATGAGTGGTATAAATGCCGTCATATCAGTCAAACTTAAACTTGGTCAAGACAGTTATAATGTTGATTTAAATATTCCATCGTCAACTCCGGCTCCTGAAGCACCTTTTCTTTTTAGTGTAGCTTCACTCGACAAAGATGGAAAACCTGTAGATACCTTATTGGAAGTCGCTATCGGTGATTCAAGTAATATCTATATTGCCGTTGCGCCACCAGGTTCATTATTGAAAGAAACCGGTGTTGATAAGGTAGTGGAAAATCTTAATGTTGTTGTTTCCGAAGGTAAATACAACAAAACAGATAAGAAGTTTGACGAAGATAAAAAAGACTAAATTATCAGTTCAATATTGACTATAAGGCTATGCGTTTAGAACCATAAATCACATAGCCTTCGCAATACATTTTACTATCTGAGGTAAAGTATGGGGATACGATTTGAGGTTAAAGCCAATTTTGATTGGTGCAAAATATTTGATGGCGAAATGCGTAGCCCAATGCAATGCCAGCTTGCTTTATTCAACAGTTATTCTCTAATCTATATTGATATGACTGCGAAACAAGCTGAGGCTGATAATCTCAATATCTTTAAATTACTCAACCATGCTTTTCATCTTGATTTACCAGAGAAAGAAGCTCCGCTATTAATACAGGATGCGGGTTTTTTTACTTTCTCCAATCATGCCAATCCACCAGAAGCAGAGAAACTATGTAACATTTTTCCACAAATACCTTTGCCAAAGTCAGTGACAGAAATAGAAACGCCTGTATCCCATAGTTGTACCTTCTGGCTAACCTTGCGTTTAAAAGGCAATTATCTATTTAACAACTTAATTGAGGTTGGTGTTAAAAATGGCGATCTACCACAGGCAGACATTTCGCTCTGGGGGCGTTTGGATCGGGGAATATCCGCAGGTGAATCAATTAAACAAAGCCGCTATATTGCCGTTCTTCCTAATTTCAAACTATTTAAGATTTTTGGCTTCAATAATTTAATACTTAAATATCAGTTTGATAATTACGCAAAATACGAAATAAAAGGCATTATCACATTAGATTTGTTCCAGAAAACGTATTATTTTGACGGTGCTTTAAACGCGGATGAAAAGCAAGTACAGGCATCTTTACAAATCTGTGATAAAGATTCAGAAAAAACTATTCATCAGCCCTTTAACGGAGGCATGACTGGCATCACGTTTAATGATTTATCTTTTGGCATTGATTATACCTTTGCCGTGCCAGAGAAAAAACAACCTAAAGTTGGATTATATTGGGTAAAAGGAACAATCAATTATGCAAAACTATTGGTATTAAGCGGATCTATTTATCTTCTGGATAATACCCCCATACTAGCCTCAGTGGCTATTAATAAAGATTTATCGATACATGATATATTCGAAGCATCATTTTCTGATTCTGGTTCTGTTTTCTCCTGGCCGAGTGATTTTATCGATATCGTTTTTCATCCCGGGAGCAACCTTTATTACCGCCGCAAAACAGATGGAGATATTAAACAGGAAAATGCTATTATTTCCTCTTTAGCCGAAAAGTCTCTGTTATTAAATCAGGATATCACCAATTATCAACCAGGATTTCACCTCCATGCCCTGTTTGACATTACACTGATTGAAACTTTGAAGCTCAAAGGGGATATGCAAATTACTAAAGAAGGCGTCAATGCAGAGATCCAGCTACTTAATCCAATTTCATTATTTATACTGCAAATAACGGGTTTTGGGCAGGATCCCGGTCCAACTCTGTTTTTCTCTACCGTAAAAGAAAATAAATTCAGCTTTCGCTGTGGGTTGCTATTTTTTAAACATGATTTTGGTTTAAATGTAGAAGTCTCTGGTGTAAAAGATAAAACCGGGAAATTAAAAATCAGCGGTTCACTGTCCTCGGACAAAATTGCTTCCCCTTTGTTACCCAGTTCAGCAAAATTAGGTTTTTCCTATAGTAAGAGCGAAGGATTTAAAATCACTGACTGGCCTGCATTTAATTTAGATAACAACCAGTTTATTAATTTTATAGAAGAATTAAAGAAATTCTCACATAGTAAAGGTTCCAATTGCGGCCAATTAACCCAATTTGTCAATGAACATTTACTCACATCCAAGTTTTCTATTTCCCCGTCGTTTAATACTAAGACGGATACTTCTAGTCAGAATGACCAACTGTATTTTGTATTAGACGGTAAGTATACCATGGCAATGGCAGGAACGGATTTCGTGACTCTCTCCTTCCCAAAATCCGTAGAATTTTTACTGCCAAACAACCTCTCTTTAGAGGAATTACCTGATGCTATCGGTGCAGCGCTGAAAAGTGCGGCAGAGTCTTTCATTCAAGGGCTATTGAAAAATCGTGAAGCTATCGCTATCTTTCTGACGTTGACAGCGGCCGGGAAAGCCGCTGATTATGCCATGACGTTACTGTGTGAGGGATTGATTGACTCCGCACTAACAGAAACAATCCAGACCAGTGCTGAAGCTTTAGTCGCTGCCGGGGGTGTAGCAGCGGGAGCAGCTGTCATAAGTGATATTATCAATAAAATTAAAGATGAAATTGACAGCAAACCAACACCTCCCGATCCCCCCAAACCTACCAATCCCAAACCACCTGAAAATTTGTCAGCAATCTATGAGGATCATAAAGCTAAATTCTCATGGAACTATACGGAAAATGCTGACGGTTATCAGGTCAAACTAAAAGCGCCAAATGGCAAAGTGTTATTCGATGACAAACAGAATCACAACGATAATTCATTTATTTCATCTATTGGGCCAGAACTAGCCGCTGGTGTTTATATCTGGTCAGTAGCCGCCACCAAGAAAGGCTTTACCAGCTCAGAAAGTCAATTACAGCAGTATCGTCTAACAATACCGGAATTGAACATCAATTTAGAAATGAAACCCACTACTGAAAGAGATATTAATCTTATATTGAACTGGAATCTGGTAACAGACGCCAGGCACTATAACGTACAAACCGAAGAAAATGGGCAAACCAAAAACCTCTCAATTGCCGCTCCACAGAGTTCAGAGACTATTATTTTTGATAAGCTTAAACCTGCCGGGAAATATCGTTTTTCATTAGCAGCATTGAACAACCCTAATTATATTGCCAGCGAATTTTGTCAGGTTCAGGAATGGTTACGTCTGGATACTCCTCAGCAAATTCAAGCTAATTACCAATCTGGTGGTATAGAGATTCAATGGCAATGCTGTCCCGGTGTTACTCATTATTTACTCGGCTTACAGGATCCAAACGGTGCATGGATACACCAACAAACCGTGAATTCCACAACTGGGCAAGCCCATATCGCTTTACCGCCGATCCCGATCGCAGGAACATATCAACTTTATCTGGCTAGTATGCCGGATACGGATACCGCCGCAACATCACGTCAGATCCCAAGTATCTGGAGTGATGGAGTGGCAATACAGGTGGCGATAACACCAGAACAAATCGCACAGTCGGCATATCAACAGCAGATGAGCGGCAATGATTGCGGCAAACTGATAATTAAATCCTTTCCCGATCTCAAGACGAATATGCTAGCAACAGCGATGGCACAAGCAGGCTATATAGCAGTAGAAACTGGGCAAGGAATAAAGTCGGCCTACCCATCCATCAGCGCCAGCGAAATAACCGAAATACTACTGGCTATATATGGCAAAGCATTAACGCTAGAACAATTGGCTCAGAAAGCGTATGACGAACACATATCCGGCAGTCAATGCGGAAAAATACTCATCACTGAATATCCTGCAACCCAAGACAAAGCATTAGGTCGCGCTATAGCGCTGGCGGGTTATCCAGCAACAGAAACCGGGCGAGGATTAAAATCAGCCTACCCATCCATCAGCGCCAACGAAATAACCGAAATACTACTGGCTATCTATGGCAGAGCATTAACGCTAGAACAATTGGCTCAGAAAGCGTATGACGAACACATATCCGGCAGCCAATGCGGAAAAATACTCATCACTGAATATCCTGCAACCCAAGACAAAGCATTAGGTCGCGCTATGGCGCTGGCGGGTTATCCAGCAATAGAAACCGGGCGAGGATTAAAATCAGCCTATCCATCTATCAGCGCCAGCGAAACAGCAGCTGTCCTGCTAGAAATTTATGGTAGACAGTAGTTGTCTCATGAGCTTATTTAATCGACAGATAAAGGAGTATTGCTATGACCTTAGTCTCCAAAACGAAGTTAATAGATGCATCGCAATCCCAAGAGCAACAACAAGTTTCAACACAGCAAGCGAGCATAAACCCTATTCAGACCGACAGTGCTGATCCATTGTCTGGTTTAAAACAAATAAACAGCAATACTATTGTTGGTGCTCTATCTGAAGTCTATCAGAAAGCCCTCAATGCAACCGATATCGCAGTTATTTTACGTCTGCTTGATTTTCCTATTGGTGAGATTGCAATTGCACTACACAATCACTTCCCAACGCTTCATCCGCTAGAAGTTGGTCAAATTTTGCTTGATCCTAAAGTATATCCAGCTACCACTCGCTCAGAGCTAGTCGCAGCCTTGGGTGCAGCTGGCTTTCAAGCCCAAGAAGTTGAATTAGCGGCCAATATTTTGTATCCGGTAACCCTGTCTGTATCTGCGAATAAACCTTGGCAAAATAGCGGCATGACAGTCAATACAAATCAGACAACCACAATTACCTATCTCAGCGGCAAATGGTCTTTTAACCCGGAATACGACCGTTGCGAGGCAGAAGGAAATAAGAATCATATTGCCCAGGAATACTACGCGTTACCAAATCATCCAGTAGGCGCATTGGTAGGCCGTGTCGGTGAAACCGTTTTTTTGATTAGTCGTGAAGCCAGTGTTCCGAGTGGGTTATCTGGTGAATTACAGCTTTGTATCAATGATGACTTAGAAGGGCATTATGGTAAAGGATTAACAGATAATGAAGGTGAGCTGGAGGTTAAAATCAGTACGCGAAAATAAGCGAATTGGTACTAGATCAAGCCCAATCTGACAGCCACCCGTTATTTATACAAGTGGCTGATCTGTCCAATATCTTAATGAAGTTTATTCTCCATATTATATTGAATCAGATCCAATGAATGGTACATGTCAGTAATAAACCTTACAATAACACAGGTTTTTCCTAGCCGAATTTTGACTAAAAAATAATTGTCACCGATGGGTTTCTTCTCCGACCAGTGAAAAAAACATCGCAATTTAATCATCTTACGTTACTATTTTTTGACCATTTAATAATAGTTATCATCAATCTTTGGTTTGCTTCTCAGATATTATCTTTTAACTTATTGAAAACAACAGGGTATATATGATTTGGGGTTTACTTGCCGCATCGCTGGCATTATTAGCTATCCACCGCACGACTGCGCTTATCGTTCTACTGGCCGCCGTTGTTACCGGATTTATAACACAAGTTATAATTTATCCAGCAATTGCGACTATCACAATTATTTTCGTGTTAGGTGCACTACGTATCTATTTTCAGCAAAATAACATCATCAAAATAACAACTGAGCTGCTATTGCTCGCTTTTGGTATCGCGTTATTCCTGCATCTGATCCCAGGTTTTCATAACCTGAAATATCTCGATAAAGTTCAAGTTGGCCCTCATAGTGCGTCATTCTCAATGTATTTCAACTTCGATAAGGCACTTATTCCTTTCCTTCTGCTATGTTGCATTCCTGGATTATTTACCACAAAACCACTGGCAAAGGTTCGCCCTTATGCGTGGATAATCTTGACTGTTGCCATTCCTGTACTACTCGGTATAGCAACAGTCTTGGGAGGACTTGCGATTGAACTGCATATGCCACAATGGTTGCCGATGTTTGTTTTGACAAATATTTTCTTTGTTTCTCTGGCAGAAGAAGCGCTGTTTCGTGGCTATATCCAACAAAGGTTGAGTCAGTGGATTAATCCCTATTTTGCCCTGATCATCACTGCCTTGATTTTTGGTGGCGCACACTTCGCTGGAGGTCTATTACTGATGATTTTCGCTACACTCGCAGGATTAATATATGGTCTGGCATGGATGTGGAGTGGCCGGCTGTGGGTCGCTGTCGGGTTCCATTTCGTCCTTAACTTGGTTCATTTGCTGTTCTTTACTTATCCCATCAAGTTAGTAACAGCACTATAACGTGTCAAACTTGCCCGGTATCTATTCAGTAATCTGCAAAAATTTAAGGTTTTCAGGCAAATAACGTTATGGAACTAGACTATTGATTGCCGTTCTGGTGTATAGGGCAATATAATGCGCACAGTTATCATTAAGTTTGGTTTTTTAAGGAGTTTAAGCTATGGCTGTAACTAAACTGGTTTTGGTAAGACATGGTGAAAGCGAGTGGAACAAAGAAAACCGTTTCACTGGCTGGACTGACGTCGCTCTCTCTGAAAAAGGTCGCGCCGAAGCTCAACAAGCAGGCCAGCTACTGAAAGAAGAAGGCTTTGTTTTTGATTTCGCCTACACCTCTGTGCTGAAACGCGCTATTCACACACTGTGGAACATTCTGGATCAGGTTGATCAACAATGGTTACCTGTTGAGAAAAGCTGGAAACTGAATGAACGCCATTATGGTGCCCTACAAGGTCTGGACAAATCAGAAACCGCAGCTAAATACGGTGATGATCAAGTTAAACTGTGGCGTCGTGGATTTGCTATCACCCCACCAGATTTAACTCAAGATGATGAGCGTTTTCCAGGTCATGATCCACGTTACGCAAATCTGAAACCAGAAGAGCTACCAGTGACTGAAAGCCTGGCAACAACTATTGAGCGAGTGATCCCTTACTGGGAAGACGTTATCAAACCTCGTGTCGCTAAAGGGGAAAAAGTGATTATCGCTGCTCACGGTAACTCTTTGCGCGCTCTGGTTAAATATCTGGACAACATGAGCGAAGAAGCCATCCTTGAACTGAACATTCCAACAGCAGTACCTTTGGTTTATGAATTCGACGAAAACATGAAACCAATTAAGCATTACTATCTGGGTAACGCTGATGAAATCGCAGCAAAAGCCGCCGCTGTAGCAAACCAGGGTAAAGCGAAATAATTCATTACCAATAAATTGCTGATATCGTACTTTTTCAGCAAATATAAAAAACCGGAATCATGAATTCCGGTTTTTTACATCCGAAAAATGTTATCAGCCACGACGTGCTTTCACCGCCAACGATAATTGACGTAACAAGATTTCAGTGTCAGCCCAACCAATGCAAGCATCGGTAATACTTTTACCGTATACCAATGGTTGATCACTCTCCGGGTCCTGGTTCCCTTCTTCTAAATGACTTTCCACCATAACACCAATAATCGCCTTCTCTCCGGCAGCAATTTGCCCACTGACATCTGAGCACACATCCATCTGTTTTTTAAATTGTTTGGAACTATTGGCATGACTGAAATCAATCATAATTTTTGCCGGCAAACTTGCTTTTTCCAAGCTTTGCTTCACGACAATAACATGTTCAGAGCTATAGTTTGGTTCTCTACCACCACGCAGGATAATATGGCAATCAGAATTTCCACTAGTATTCACAATCGCGGAATGTCCCCACTTAGTGACAGAAAGGAAACTGTGTGGTGAACCTGCGGCATTAATAGCATCAATTGCAACTTTTATCCCGCCGTCGGTGCCATTTTTAAAACCAACTGGACAAGAGAGGCCAGAAGCCAGCTCACGATGGACCTGCGATTCCGTGGTACGAGCGCCGATTGCTCCCCAACTCATCAAATCCGCCAAATACTGTGGAGAAATCATATCCAGATATTCACCCGCAGCTGGTAGCCCCATGTCATTAATATCCCGCAACAATTCACGAGCCAGACGTAAACCATCATTAATATCAAAGCTGTGATTCATATGAGGGTCATTAATTAGCCCTTTCCAACCAATAGTTGTACGCGGTTTTTCAAAATAAACCCGCATGACAATTTCCAAATCGTCTTTGAGTTCTTCACGCAGCTTATTCAACCGTTCAGCATATTCCATTGCTGCTTTAGGATCGTGAATAGAACAAGGACCAATCACAACCAACAGGCGATCATCTTCACCCGTCAGAATCTGATGAATAGTTTTGCGAGCCTTACGTACTGTAAATGCAGCCTTTTCAGTTGCTGGAAATTTTTCAAGTAGTGCTACAGGAGGTAATAATTCTTTTATCTCTTTAATTCTTATATCGTCATTCTGATAATTCATAACCCTCTCTCATCCACATCTTTGTATTTTTGTTTAAAACAATCTTGTGATTTTAATCTAACTGTTAGAAGACAAACTGTAAATATTCTTTGTAGATAATAAATAAATCAGCGTTTAACTAAAGACATAGAAAAATATAGTCAAATGTGATCTGAGCTGTTTTTTATAATTGAAATATCTTTAGAAATGAGAATTATCAGAGTAAATCCCTAAAAATATGCCAGAGATCGACAAATCAATTCTCTGGCATCATTAAAAAATTATTCGATACGGGATAATGGCTGCGAATGATTTTTCTTAGCTACCTGAATCCACAAACGGGAGCCATTAAGCGCAATGCCAAAGAGAATCACATACTGCAATGACATCGCCAAAACGCCTTGATGGAAATAGATAACAACGCTTATCACATTGATAACCATCCATACCAGCCAGTTTTCAACATATTTGCGAGTCATCAGAATCATTGCCACAATAGATAGCACCGTCATTGTCGAATCCCAGAATGGGAATGCATCAGGCGCCAATACCGGCATTTGAACATTAAAATCAAACTTTTGCATAATCGTAACGGCAATCTGAGTCAAAGAGCCAAAGATCCGATCGATATTAAAAGTCATAATAACAATCAATAGCACAGAAATCAGACTAATTATTAACGCCTTATTCAGACTTAACCAGCGTATTTTAAGTTCAATCTGCTGCTGATCATTAACCCTACTCCAGGCATACCAGCCATAAATATTTGCAGCAAAAAAGAATAATTGCAGCAATAAACTGGCATAAAGTTGAATTTGGAAGAAAATCACAGCAAATAATGTGACATTAATCAGTCCAAACAAATAGTTAATTATTTTTTCCTGACTTGCAAACCAAATACATAGCAAACCAGCAATCGTACCTATTGCTTCAATCCACGATAAATCATAACCGCCTTTTCCCAGTGGGATATTTACTAATATATTGTTAATACTGAAAAAATCCATCTGTTATATCCTATTATTATCTAAAACAAAGAATTATACCCATTATTTGTTTTCCCATTTTAACCGAGTTGCAAAATCAAGCATCCTGTTTAAAGGAATAAGCGCCTTTTCGCGTAACTCTTCTTTAACAAAGATTTCATGCTGAACCCCGCCCCGCTCCAATCCCTGAACGATAGCTTGTAAGCCATTCATTGCCATCCACGGACAATGGGCACAACTACGGCAACTCGCACCTTCTCCAGCCGTAGGCGCTTCAAATAACTGCTTCCCTGGACATGCTTGCTGCATTTTATAAAAGATGCCTTTATCTGTTGCCACAATCAGCTTCTGATGCGGCAAAGACTGCGCTGCTTTGATTAACTGACTGGTTGAGCCAACGGCATCAGCCAGATCAATAACTGCTTGTGGTGATTCAGGATGAACCAATACCGCAGCATCAGGATGCAGACCTTGCATTCTTACCAAAGCCTGAGTTTTAAATTCATCATGGACAATACAAGCACCTTGCCAACAAAGAATATCGGCTCCGGTCTGTTTACGGACATAATTTCCCAAATGGCGATCCGGCGCCCAAATTATCTTTTGCCCCTGGCTATCAAGATGATCGATCAGCTCAACAGCAATACTTGAAGTCACAACCCAATCAGCCCGTGCTTTAACCGCTGCTGATGTATTTGCATAAACCACTACGGTACGATCCGGATTATTATCACAAAACTCAGTAAATTCTTTTTCAGGACAACCCAGATCCAGCGAACACTCAGCTTCCAACGTTGGCATTAAAACACGCTTTTCCGGGTTGAGAATTTTGGCGGTTTCTCCCATAAATCGCACTCCAGCCACTAATAGAGTAGAAGCTGGATGATTGCTGCCAAAACGCGCCATTTCCAATGAATCTGCCACACACCCTCCGGTCTCCTCAGCCAAAGCCTGGATCTCTGGATCGGTGTAATAATGTGCAACCATAACGGCATCCTGCTGTTTCAGGAGGCGCTTAATCTTTTCACGGCAATGTTTCTTTTCATCCTTACTGAGAAAAACAGGTTTCGGTGGGAATGGGTAAATGGTTGAATTAAAATCAATATACTCGCTCATTACTCTGATTCTCTGTTTAGTATATAGTTTAAAAAAGCGATAAAACCGGCTAATTATCAAAAAATTCACGCAATTTTGTTTTATATACTAAACAAAATAACCAATTTATATCAGTTTGTCGCGGAGTATTTTACCTGTTATAAGTTATTACATTACCTGCTAATTTATGAGATTAAGCTTATTCATCAATCATCACTAAAGTGAAATAGGAACTTCATATAATGGAAGACCCGGTAATCCTTCTGGAAAAAATTCTTACTTTTGCCCGTAACGATCCCCGCATTGATACCGTTATCCAAACAGGTTCCCGAGCCAGAAACACACGTGTAGATAAATTCTCAGATCTGGATATAGAACTGATTGGTTCGGGAACAGATGAATTAATAGGCAATGATTTATGGTTTAAGCAATTGGGTGACGTTATGGTTGCATTGCATCTGGCTAATGAAAAAGAGGGTGAACCAGATTGGCCAACTTGTTTGGTAGTTTTTAGCAGCGGTCGTAAAGTTGATTTCACACTGGCAAGCGCTGAACGCCTGAAAGATATGAAACAGAGAGGTTTGGATAAACTCTATCAACGGGGCTATAAGATCCTCCTTGATAAGACGAGCCTTACAAACGGGCTTCCTGAAATCACTCACCAATTGACTAAATTACATATTCCATCATCAGCAGAATTTAATGAAAACCTGCGCGAGTTCTGGTTCGAGGCAACACAAGTGCCTGTTTATATCGCTCGTGGTGATTTATGGCCTGCAAGAATGAGGGATAATGAGATGAAAGAATCATTGCTGGCAATGATGGAGTGGTACGTCTCGATAAAAAGTGATGGAAAAACGGATGTCTGGTACAACGGCCATCACTTGCATGAGTGGTTACCTGAGAAGTTCAGCAAGCGTATTCAAGGGATTTTTGGCAGTTATGGCAAAGAAGAAGCGATACGAGCATTGCTGGAAACCACAGAGCTTTATACGGAAATTTCTGCTGAAGTAGCGGAAATTAAGGGGTTTGAGTTTGATAGTGAGCTACCCGGTAAGGTTAGGAAGCATATTATGCAAGTTATTGGGAGGTAAGTTTTAAGAAGGAATTTGTTTTCGAATGAAGCTCTAAGATGGTGGGTCGTGCAGGATGACTCGGCCTACGGCCTCGCCCTTCGGGCCAACGCTTACGCGTTGTTGTCTCGCTTCGCTCGGCTCGAACCTGCAACCAATTGATTAAAAGTCAACTGCTCTACCGACTGAGCTAACAACACATCTAAGGAATTTGTTTTTGAGTAAAGCTTTAAGATGGTGGGTCGTGCAGGATTCGAACCTGCGACCAATTGATTAAAAGTCAACTGCTCTACCGACTGAGCTAACGACCCATCTAAGGAATCCGTTTTTGAGTGAAGCTTCAAGATGGTGGGTCGTGCAGGATTCGAACCTGCGACCAATTGATTAAAAGTCAACTGCTCTACCGACTGAGCTAACGACCCATCTTGTGACTTCTCTCGGCAACGGCGGCACATATTACTGATTTCTCCGCGTAGCGCAATGATTATTTTTTCAAATTACGTTTAAATGCTTATTAAGCACTCAAAAAACCCCGAAAACATATTAATATTGCCTTCCGGGGCCGATAATTACAACGTAGAAAGCTTTTTCTCAGCCAATTTAGCCGCATTCGAACCAGGATACTGTTTCATAACCTGCTGGTAAACAGATTTAGCTTTATCCTTCTGGCCCTTGTCCTGCATGATCAAACCAACTTTATACAACGACTCACCACTTTTCTGAGACTTAGGATAATCTTTCACCACCGTAGCAAAGTAGTAAGCAGCTTCGTCTTTCTTACCCTTGTTGTAATGAAGTTGACCTAACCAGTAATTCGCATTAGGCATATAACTTGACTTTGGATAAGACTTCACAAAGCTCTGAAAGGCAGTAATCGCTTTATCATATTCTTTGGTATTCACCGCCAAAGAAACGGCAGCATCATAATCACCCTTCTCGCTACCCGTACTTGTAGCTGAAGACGCCTGATTACCACTATTACTTGCAGTTGAAGATGCTGTATTTGTAGCAGATTTACTATCCGCAGAACTGGTAGCGCCTTCCAGTTGCTGATAAATATCCTTCTGCCGCTCTATAACCTGATTAAGCTGATACTGATTCTCTTGAATCTGCCCACGGAGCATGTCGATATCACGTTGAGAATCGGCGAGTTGTTGCTGGAGCTGGGTTAACAGCTGACTGTGAGCGTTGGAAATACGCTCTAATTGGGTAAGGCGCTCATCGGGAGAACCCGAGCCGACATTACTGATTGGCGCTTGGGCAATAGCGGCCCAGGGAGCCGCTACGCCAACCAATAACGACAGACCCAAAAAATGACGTCTGAAGTTACTGTTCATGAATTACTCTTAGTATGCCAATACTGCGCGACGGTTTTTAGCATATGCTGCTTCTTCGTGGCCCAGTACAGCTGGTTTTTCTTTACCGTAAGAGACGATAGAGATTTGCTCACCGGAAACACCTTTACCTTGCAGGTACATTTTCACTGCGTTAGCACGGCGTTCACCTAATGCGATGTTGTACTCAGGAGTACCACGTTCGTCAGCATGACCTTCTACAACAACTTTATAAGATGGGTTGCTACGCAGGAATGCTGCATGAGCGTCTAACAGCTGAGAAAAATCTGAGCTGATATCGAATTTATCGAAACCAAAATATACGATGTTGTTGTTTTGCAGCTCTTGCATTTGCTGACGAGCTAATTCTTCCGCTGATAGACCCGCATTAGTTTCGTTAACAGTGCCTACACCAGACTGATCGTTATCAGCATTTTTATTAGAACTACACGCTGCTACGGCCATAACTGGTAAAGCTAACATCAGCCCTTTTAGCACTTTATTCAGTTGCATCTCTTTGATCCTTTTAAAATTTGCCATACATATTATTATGCATCACAGATACGGCGACCAGGCAGGGAATTTTACCTGTCCATCAGTCGCCGGAAGACGCGCTTTGAAACGCCCGTCAGTCGAAACTAGCTGCAATACAGTCCCCAACCCTTGAGTGGAGCTATAAATCACCATAGTGCCGTTAGGTGCGATACTTGGCGTTTCATCCAGGAACGTATCCGTCAAAGTTTGAACGGCTCCCGTTGCCAGATCTTGTTTAGCAATGTGCTGCTTACCACTCTCTGAGCTGACCATCACCACAAAACTACCATCGGAGCTAACATCAACATCCTGGTTTTGTGTGCCTTCCCAAGTGAGGCGTTGAGGAGCACCGCCATTAATATTGACTTTGTATAACTGCGGACGACCACCCTGATCGGAGGTATAGACCAAAGTCTGGTTATCCGGCATCCAACTTGGCTCAGTATTGTTACTGCGGCCATCTGTAACCTGACGGATCTGAGCTGAACCCAAGTCCATCACGTAAAGATTCAAACTACCCGATTTGGACAGAGCAAACGCCAGCTTACTGCCATCAGGGGAAAATGCAGGTGCTCCGTTATGACGCGGAAAAGAAGCAACCTGACGTACTTCACCGCTAGCCAAGGTCTGAATAACCAAGGCGGAACGGCCACTCTCAAAGGTCACATAAGCCAGTTTAGCGCCATCAGGAGACCATGCCGGTGACATCAATGGTTCTGGCGAACGGTGAACAGTGAACTGGTTGTAACCATCGTAATCGGATACACGCAGCTCATATGGATATTTGCCGCCATTCGTTTTCACAACATAAGCCAAGCGAGTACGGAATGCGCCTTTAATGCCAGTCAGCTTTTCAAACGCTTCATCACTGACTGTATGCGCCGCATAACGCAACCACTGCTTAGTCACTTTAAGCTGATTCTGAGCAAGAACGGTTCCCGGAGCGCCAGCGGTATCAACCAACTGATAAGAAATCAGGAAACCACCATCCGCACTTGGCTGAATCTGCCCGACAATAACCGCATCAATCCCCAGGGCCGACCAAGCAGCAGGCGTCACCTCAGATGCAGTCGTCGGTTGCTGTGGCATACGGCTAGCATCAATAGGATTAAATTTACCGCTGTTGCGAAGATCCGCCCCAACGATCGCACCTATCTCTTCAGGAGCACCACCCGCCCCAGTCCATTTAAATGGCACAACACCAATAGGACGTGCAGAATCAACACCCTGTGTGATTTCAATACGAACTTCTGCGTGAGCAACAGCAGCCCACAACATCAAAATGCCCAGCACTACTTTAAAAGCCTGCTTCATCATCTCTCCCTTATCGCAGATGGAATGCCGCAATAATTCGCAGAATATTAACAAACGTCAACAAACAAAACCAGATAGCTTAATAACATTGAATGGTTTTGTTTGTTATTAATAATCTCTATAAATAACAATCTTATTGAGGTTTGAAATCAATCGGAGCATTCTTAAACACTTCGTAAACCTCTTTACTTGGTGGTTTCGGAATTTTCGCTTGTTTAGCTGCGGCTACCGCTGCCTGACACAGTGCCTGATCCCCCCCTTCTGGTTTTATATCTATTAGCAAACCATCAGGAGCAAGCTTAATCCGTAATGTACACATACGCCCACGATACATACTTGGATCATAAAACTTATTCTGTATTGCTATCTGAATCTGTCCAAGATAGTTATTAATATCAGAATTTGAAGCACCACTTTTCTTACCGCCACCTTTACCCGCAGCAGAAGCCCCCCCCTGCTTTGGCGCATTAGAAGTTAAACCACCCAGTAAATCATCAACTTCACTTGCCTGTTTGGCGGCTTGTGCCGCGGCTTTTTTCTTGGCGTCAGCGTCAGCTTTTGCCTTAGCTTTTGCATCTGCCTCAGCTTTGACTTTAGCATCCGCATCAGCCTTGGCTTTTGCCTCAGTTTCTGCTTTGGCTTTCGCTTCCTCCGCGGCTTTTTGTTTAGCAGCAGCGGCTTCTGCTTTTTTCTGTGCCTCAGCCTGCTCTTTAATCAGTTTTTCTTTTTCAGCCTTAGCCTTTGCCGCAGCTTCTTCTGCCTGTTTTTGTTCTTCACGGGCTTTTGCTGCTGATTCTACAGCTTGCTTTTTCTGTTCTTCCGCAACCTGTTGCGCTTTAATCCGTTCTTCTTCTACCGCTTTCAGGCGTTCCTGCTCCTCAGCCTGTTTCTCTCTCAATTCGGCTGCTTGCTGCTCCGCTTTCTTGTTACGTAACTGTTCTGCACGTTTAGCGTCAGCTTGCTGTTGCTGGTGTTGATTGTACTGTTGTACTACCGCATTCGGATCGACCATAACAGCGTCAATAACAGAACCATCCTGTCCGCCACCACCCATTTCAGTTTTTTGCGTCAGGGAACCCCAAATAAGTACCCCTATTAAAATAATATGCAACACAACCGAAACGATAACGGCGCGATTTAGCTTATTGTTTTGCCCGTTTGTCTTTCCCACGCTCGATATCCAAAATCTTTAAATAACAGCAACTGCCGGCCAGACTCAGATAGGCTGAGTCATTAAACCAACGGATTTCACACCGGCCTGATGTAACATGTTCAGTGCTTTAATAATCTCATCATAAGGCACTTCTTTCGAACCACCGATCAAGAAAACGGTTTTCGGATTCTCTTTTATTCGGGCCTGCGCTTCAGCAATAATCTGCGGCTCAGGTAATAACTCCAGCCGTTCATGGTTAATTACCATGGTGTATTGACCAACACCAGAAACTTCTACGATTACCGGCGGGTTATCGGAACTGGAAACCGTTTTGGAATCTACTGCATCCGGCAAATCAACTTCTACGCTCTGAGTGATAATCGGTGCTGTTGCCATAAAAATAAGCAACAAAACCAGCAACACGTCCAGTAAGGGAACGATATTGATTTCGGATTTCAGCTCACGCTTGCGACTACGAGTGCGTGCCATAGCCTCTCCCCTTACTATTTGTTTTCCGCTTTATTTTCAGCAGAGAAAGCCTGACGATGCAAAATAGCCAGAAACTCTTCCATAAAGTTATCGTAATTTTGCTCCAGCTTATTAACGCGCTGATTCAGGCGGTTGTATGCCATAACAGCCGGAATAGCAGCAAACAGACCAATCGCCGTTGCAATCAACGCTTCTGCAATACCCGGCGCTACCATCTGAAGAGTTGCCTGTTTTACCGCCCCTAATGCGATAAATGCATGCATAATCCCCCAAACTGTACCAAACAGGCCGATATACGGGCTGATTGAACCCACAGTACCCAAAAATGGAATATGGCTTTCGAGTGTTTCCAATTCACGGTTCATAGATATGCGCATTGCACGTGAAGCACCTGTTACTACCGCCTCAGGTGCATGGTTATTTGCATGGTGCAAACGGGCAAATTCTTTGAACCCAGAATAAAAAATTTGTTCCGTTCCACCCAAGGAATCACGGCGAGACTGACTTTCCTTATACAAGCGTGATAATTCAATACCTGACCAGAATTTGTCCTCAAACGCTTCCGCTTCACGGGTTGCCCCATTGAGAATTTTGGTCCTTTGAATAATGATTGCCCATGAAGCAATGGAAAAGCAGATCAAAATAAGCATGATCAGCTGCACCAAAAGGCCCGCCTTCAAGAATAAATCAAGAATGTTCATGTCAGTCACTACTTAAACTCCGCGACAATAGACTTAGGAAGCGCAATCGGCTTCATTTGAGATGTATTCACGCAGGCGATTAGAACTTCTGCGCTGTTAAGAATTGTTCCGTTAACATCAACAATGCGTTGAATAAATGTCAAAGATGCTCCACGAATATCCGTAATTTCGCTCTCTATCTGCAACATATCATCAAGCCGGGCTGGGACTCGGTAATCAACCACAATACGCCGAACAACAAATGCAATTTGTTCGTCAAGTAAACGCTGCTGATGAATGCCATGCTGACGTAACATCTCTGTACGGGCTCTTTCATAAAAGGCGACATAACGGGCGTTATAAACTACCCCACCAGCATCCGTATCTTCGTAATAAACACGGACGGGCCAACGGAACAACGTATTACTCACTTTCAATCCTAAATAAGGCGAATTAACGCTGCCACTATACTCAAGACCATGCAGCTTTGGAATAATGTGCAAATAAAAAATTTATTGGTTAAAAATCCCGTAACATACAGAATTAATTAATGGAAGAAGTGGTACAAGCCCCAAATCAAAATTAAGAACGCAGGCAGAGGAAAGAAAAAGATCCGCCAGACGATATTTCTTGGGTGAAAACCCGTTCCGAAAGTCACACCTGTGCACACAGCCCATCTTTACCTCCAAAGGGTATTCCCGCCGACATCAGGCGGGAGGGGAATTTGGACGGGCTTGAAAAGCCCGTAGAATCATCAGCCACGCTGATGTTGAATGTATTGTTTCACCATTTCCAGCGGTGCTCCACCGCATGAACCCGCAAAGTAGGAGCGAGACCAGAGAACGGCCTTTCCGTATGCTTCGCGTAAGTCCAGAAACTCATTACGTAAGCGACGGGAGGTTACCGCTTTCAGCGAGTTAACCAATACCGATAGCTGAACGGTCGGGGGATACTCAATCAGCATATGAACATGATCTAAATCGCCGTGACTCTCTTTAAGTTCTGCGCGGAAGTCACGGCAGATTTCACCTGCATACTGATGAAAGGCGGCATAGTGTCGCTCGCCAAGAATCTTTCTACGGTATTTGGTCACAAACACAAGATGTACATGCAAAAGAAAGGCGGCATGTCGTGAACGATTAATTTTGTATTTTTGCATTGAAGTTAGCCGAAGGCACAGTAAAATAGAGAATAAACCTACTACACACTGAATGATAATGCTAATACTGAAGGCCTACAAGTTCAGACTAGAGCCAACTGAAGAACAGTCGCAGCGTTTGCGGCAGTTATGCGGGTGTGCTCGTTTTGTCTGGGATCACGGACTTCAGGTAACAAAACACATTCTGGATTCCGGCGGAAAACTTCCCTCCGCGTTTGAACTCAACCGAATGCTCACGGGGTGGAAAAAAACACCGGAATACGCCTTCTTACAGGAAGCTTACACCGATAACCTTCAACAAAAACTTAAAGACTTACAGGGGGCATGGAGGCGTAGCTTCGATAAAACACTGGCAGCGAAAGCGCCTGTATGGAAACGAAAAAATGACGGCAGGGATTCAATCCGGTTCGTCAATTTTGAAAAATATTGTCTCCTTGAAAATCGCAGAGTCAGGCTGCCTTCTGGGCTCGGATGGATAAAGTTCCGGCAATCGCAGGAGGTGAACGGCAAAATCAAAAATGCCACGATCAGCCAGTCAGTGGGTAAGTGGTATGTGTCGTTTCAAGTCGAGATAGAAGCCTCTGAGCCACACCACGAATCAACAACAATGGTGGGTCTGGATGCCGGGATATCGAAACTGGCGACGCTCTCAGACGGGACGATATACGAACCGGTCAACAGTTTTAAAACCCGCCAGCGCAAGCTGGCGAAGCTCCAGAGACAGTTAAGCCGCAAAGTTAAGTTCAGCGCCAACTGGCAGAAACAGAAGCGAAAAATTCAGCGTCTGCACTCGCATATTGCCAATATTCGCCACGACTACCTTCATAAGACCACCACGAAAATAAGCAAAAACCACGCGATGATTGTGATTGAAGATTTGAAGGTCAGTAACATGTCGAAGTCAGCTAAAGGCACGGCAGAACAGCCCGGAAGGAACGTTCGGGCTAAATCAGGCTTAAATCGCGCGATACGGGATCAGGGCTGGTATGAAATGCGCCGTCAGCTAGAATATAAGCAGCGCTGTCGCGGCGGTCAGGTACTGGCAGTCCCTCCGGCATACACCAGCCAGCGGTGCGCATGTTGCGGTCATACAGCGAAAGAAAACCGCATATCACAAAGTCAATTCGAGTGCCTTGAATGCGGATATACGGAAAATGCCGATATCAACGGAGCTCGTAACATTTTAGCGGCAGGACATGCCGTGCTTGCCTGTGGAGGGAGGGTGCAGTCAGGCCGCCCGTCGAAGCAGGAACCAGACGCAGAGCGATCAGCCGTCGCCCACTAACGGGGATCCCCCTCTTGAGTCACGAAGTGCGAAAGTGGGGGAGGATGTCAAATGAGTAAAATGCCTTGCCATCGGTGCAATGAGCTGGTGTTGGCTGCAAAACGGGCGGGATTCCAGAAGACACAAGAAGCAAGCACCAACGCCATAATAAGGATAAGGCCCCTTACAGGACCTTTATCCATCAGCCGATAGCATTTATCTATCAACATTATTTCTCACTATTTTCAGCGGTTTTTTCCGCTTCATTATGCTCAAGCGCTAAGGCAGCGATTATAGCGAAACTACAAGCCAAGAGCGTTCCGAGAATCCAAGCAAAATACCACATGCTCTGTGCTCCTTAGTACAGTGAATGTTTGTTATTTTCAATAAAGCTTTTATCCAAACGCCCAAACATTTTGTAGTAACACCAAATAGTGTATCCCAGAATGATTGGGACAAAAATCAATGCAACTATAAACATGACACGCAGTGTCAACAGACTTGAAGTCGCATCCCACATTGTCAGGCTGACATTTGGATTAGTGATTGATGGCATAACAAATGGGAACATCGTCACACCACAGGTCAGAATAATGCAAACAATGGTCAGTGAAGAGAACAAGAATGCCCATCCTGCCCGATTCATACCGGTCATCAATATTGTCAGCAGAGGAGAAACAACACCCAGTGCCGGTAACGCCCACAACCACGGATAGTGATTAAAGTTGGTCATCCAGGCACCAGCCTGATGAGCTACTTCTTTATGTAATGGGTTAGACTGAGCCATAGTATCCAAGCCGCCAGTCACAATATAACCATCAATACCATAAATCAGCCATACACCTGCCAGCAGGAAAGCAACCATTGTCACCAGCGCACAGAGATAAGTTGCGGCACGGGAACGCAGACGCAGTTCACCGGTAGTACGCATTTGCAGATAAGTTGCCCCCTGAGTCACAATCATCATCAGGCTGATCACCCCTGCCAGCAAACCGTATGGATTTAGCAATCCGAAGAACGAACCGCTATAGAACAGACGTAGTTGGGAATCAACGTTGAACGGCACCCCTTGTAACAGATTACCG
Organism: Photorhabdus temperata; assembly: GCF_025384845.1. NCBI lineage: Bacteria > Pseudomonadati > Pseudomonadota > Gammaproteobacteria > Enterobacterales > Morganellaceae > Photorhabdus > Photorhabdus temperata. The sequence continues at coordinate 28,984 of NZ_JAJAFX010000016.1, forward strand.
AATGCCACACCGATAACTAATGGCGGAACAAAACTACCGACAAATATCCCCCAATCCCACATGTTGCGCCACTTACGACTTTCCAGTTTGGAACGGTAATCAAAACCAACCGGACGGAAAAACAGCGCGGATAACACAAGGATCATAGCGACATAGAAGCCAGAGAATGCGGCGGCATAAACCGTCGGCCATGCTGCGAACAATGCCCCACCAGCAGTGATCAACCAAACCTGGTTACCATCCCAGTGTGGCGCTACTGAGTTAATCATGATGCGGCGTTCAGTATCGTTTTTACCAATGATGCGTAACAGGACACCCACGCCCATGTCAAAACCATCAGTTACCGCGAAACCGATTAGCAACACACCAATCAGCAGCCACCATATAAACCGTAGTACTTCATAATCAAACATAAGTGGACTCCCGTTTATTACTGAGCATCGTGCGCTGAAGTTGTTTTCTGTTCAAAGTGGTAGCGGCCAGTATTCAGACTACTTGGGCCACGACGAGCGAATTTGAACATCAAAAACATTTCTGCGATCAGGAACAAGGTGTAAAGACCACAAATCAGCGCCATCGAGAACAGGATATCGCTGGCTGCCAAATTGGAACTCGCCACCGCCGTTGGCAAAACTTCACCAATCGCCCACGGCTGACGACCATATTCAGCGACAAACCAGCCTGATTCTATGGCAATCCACGGCAATGGGATGCTGTACAATGCTGCGCGCAGTAACCATTTTTGCTCACCAATACGGCCACGGATCACGCTCCAAAACGCCAGACCAATCAACAGTAACATCAGAAAGCCGGCTGCAACCATGATACGGAATGCAAAATAGAGCGGAGCAACGCGAGGAATGGAATCTTTCGCGGCGGCTTTAATTTGTTCTTCGCTGGCATCAGTCACTTTGCTGGTATAACGTTTCAGCAACATGCCATAGCCAAGATCTTGCTTACTTTCATTGAATGCGGTACGAACCGTCGGATCCGTGTTACCTGCCCGCAGCTCTTCTAACAGTTGATAAGCCTTCATGCCATTACGGATACGCAGCTCATGCTGGTCCATCAGATCACGCAGACCAATAACCGGAGTATCGACAGAACGGGTTGCAATCAGGCCCATGAGATAAGGGATCTGAATGGCATATTTGTTTTCCATTTTATCCTGATCCGGGATACTTATCAGTGTAAAGGCTGCCGGAGGTGGCTGAGTTTCCCATTCAGCTTCAATTGCAGCCAGTTTAGTCTTCTGTACGTCACCCATTTCGTAACCGGATTCGTCACCCAAAACAATAACGGATAGCACAGCGGCGATACCAAAACTTGAAGCAATCGCAAATGAACGTTTAGCAAATGGAATATCACGGCCTTTAAGCAGGTAATAAGAACTGATGCCAAGAACAAAAATCGCCCCTGTCACATAACCCGCCGCAACGGTATGAACAAATTTCACCTGAGCAACCGGATTCAGTACCAATTCAGCAAAACTCACCATTTCCATGCGCATGGTTTCAAAGTTGAAGTCAGAAGCAATTGGGTTTTGCATCCAACCATTAGCAACCAGAATCCAAAGTGCGGAGAAGTTAGAGCCTAACGCAACCAGCCAAGTTACCGCCAAGTGCTGTTTTTTACTGAGACGATCCCAACCGAAGAAGAACAAACCGACGAATGTAGACTCCAGGAAGAACGCCATCAGACCTTCGATCGCCAGAGGCGCGCCGAAAATGTCACCGACGTAGTGAGAGAAGTATGACCAGTTAGTCCCGAACTGGAACTCCATGGTCAACCCTGTTGCGACACCCAGAGCAAAGTTAATACCAAATAACTTGCCCCAGAATTTTGTCATATCTTTGTAAATTTGTTTACCGGAGAGCACATATACCGTTTCCATAATCGCCAGCAAAAACGCCATACCGAGCGTTAGCGGAACGAACAGGAAATGATACATTGCCGTTAAGGCAAACTGTAATCGTGACAGTTCGACAATATCAAACATCTTGACTCCTTGCTCCTAGCAGGAAAGCACCGGCTTGCGGCAACCTGACTTCGTACAAGAACCTATTCAGGGCTCTAAAACGAAATCCTTATAACTACCAGCAATAAATGCCTCTAAAATAACAACTAATTATCAAGTAAATTAAAAACCTAATTAGACTAATAGTATAGTACGCTTATATTCCCATACAATAAATACGTTTTACGTGATTCAGATTAGAATTCTGAATATAAGTCAATAATTGCAGTTATTGTTTAATGGAAACTTATTGATCAGGATCAATTTAAGCAAATTAGAAAAATAATGCTATAGTAATAACTTGATTTTAATAATTTTTTTCCGGTTAGTGTTAACTACCCTGTCTATTATTTCATTTTGGTTGGCATATTGTTAATTATTTGTTTATTTAGATAATTATTGATTTCTATATTGCTGTTAAATGACTTATAAAATTAACTTTTTATTTTCATTCTTAAGAAAATATTATTATTAACGTCGTCTTTATTAAATTTAATTTAAACAAAGAACACTAATGAAATTCAGTTTAAATTAATTGGAGAATACCAAACTGAAAATAAAAATTTAATCACAGACAATACTGCCCACACAAATAGAAAGGCCACTTATCAGTGGCCTCATATATAAATATTTTTTATCAGAAGTTACTTGCCAGCAAGTAACTCTTTCACTGCATCACCGATGTCTGCCAGACTGCGGACCGTCTTCACGCCAGCGGCTTCCAGAGCAGCAAATTTTTCGTCCGCTGTTCCTTTACCACCCGCGATAATGGCGCCGGCATGGCCCATACGCTTACCTTTTGGTGCAGTCACACCTGCGATGTAGCCAACAACAGGCTTAGTTACGTGCTCTTTGATATAAGCCGCCGCTTCTTCTTCCGCATTACCACCGATTTCACCAATCATTACGATGGCTTCTGTTTGCGGATCTTCCTGGAACAATTTCAGGATATCAATGAAGTTAGAACCTGGAATTGGGTCGCCACCGATCCCAACACAAGTAGATTGCCCTAAACCTGCATCAGTGGTCTGTTTTACTGCTTCATAAGTCAGCGTGCCCGAACGGGAAACGATACCGACTTTACCTGCCAGATGAATGTGGCCCGGCATAATGCCGATCTTACATTCACCCGGCGTGATAACGCCTGGGCAGTTAGGGCCGATCATACGAACACCCGCTTCATCCAGTTTCACTTTAACCGCCAGCATATCCGGAGTCGGGATACCTTCAGTAATCGTGATGATCAGTTTGATGCCAGCGTCGATAGCTTCCAGAATGGAATCTTTACAGAATGGAGCCGGAACATAGATAACGGAGGCCGTTGCCCCGGTCGCTTCTACCGCTTCACGAACGGTATTGAAAACAGGCAATCCCAGGTGTTCAGTACCGCCTTTACCTGGCGTAACACCACCCACCATTTGGGTGCCATAGGCAATCGCTTGTTCTGAATGAAAAGTACCCTGACTACCGGTAAAACCCTGACAGATAACTTTGGTGTTTTTATCGATTAAAATAGACATTATTTTGCCTCCACTGCGGCTACTGCTTGCTTCGCTGCGTCTGTCAGGCTGGTTGCAGCAATGATATTCAAACCACTGTCAGCCAGTTTTTTCGCTCCCAGTTCAGCATTGTTCCCTTCTAAACGAACAACGACCGGTACGTGAACACCTACTTCTTCCACTGCACCAATAATACCGTCGGCAATCAGGTCACAACGGACAATACCACCAAAGATGTTAACCAATACTGCTTTCACATTTTCATCTGACAGGATGATTTTAAACGCTTCTGTAACACGTTCTTTGGTTGCTCCACCACCCACATCAAGGAAGTTCGCTGGGGCGCCACCATGCAATTTAACGATATCCATCGTACCCATTGCCAGACCTGCGCCATTTACCATGCAACCAATGTTGCCATCCAGAGCAACATAGTTCAGTTCCCACTGTGCCGCCTGCGCTTCACGCGGATCTTCCTGAGATGGGTCATGCATTTCACGCAGTTCAGCCTGACGGAACAGTGCGTTACCATCAGCGCCCAGTTTGCCATCCAGACAAATCAGATCACCCTGAGTCGTGATAACCAGCGGATTAATTTCAACCAGAGCCAGATCGCGCTCCAGGAACAGATTTGCCAATCCTAAAAAAATTTTAGTGAACTGGCTGATTTGTTTACCGGTTAATCCCAGTTTAAATGCCAGTTCACGCCCCTGATAAGGCATAGGGCCAACCAGTGGGTCGATAATCGCTTTATGAATGAGTTCCGGAGTTTCTTCCGCAACTTTTTCAATTTCAACACCACCTTCAGTAGAGGCCATGAACACTACACGACGCGTACCACGATCAACCACAGCACCGAGATACAACTCTTTCGCAATATCAGTTGCCCCTTCGACCAAAATCTGGTGAACAGGCTGCCCTTGCGCATCTGTTTGGTAAGTGACCAGACGTTTGCCCAGCCATTGTTCAGCGAAAGCGCGAATTTCTTCTTTACTGTTAACCAATTTCACGCCACCCGCTTTACCGCGACCACCAGCGTGAACCTGACACTTAACCACCCAAGGGCCAGCACCAATTTTAGATGCCGCTTCTTCTGCTTCACGCGGTGTAGTGCAGGCATAACCAGCCGGAGCGGGTAAACCATACCGTGCAAAAAGCTGTTTTGCCTGATACTCGTGTAAATTCATGATGTTCTATCCATAATCTAGTCTGAGAAGAGCAAATTGCTCTCTTAATTTTTTTGTTGCTCTGGATATAGCCAGCCCAAAGACTGGCTGTGCATGTACATTTGTTTACTTCAGACCGGGCAGATATTAGCGCGTATCTGCCCTTATTTATTATGTTGCTATACGTCCAGCAGCAAACGTGCAGGATCTTCCAGCATTTCTTTGATGGTCACCAGGAAGCCTACAGACTCGCGTCCATCGATCAGACGGTGGTCATAAGACAGTGCCAGATACATCATCGGAAGGATCTCTACCTGACCATTCACCGCCATCGGACGATCTTTAATGGCATGCATACCAAGAATCGCGCTCTGTGGCGGGTTAATGATCGGAGTAGACATTAAAGAACCGAATACACCACCATTAGTAATCGTGAAATTACCGCCGGTCAGCTCTTCGACGGTCAATTTACCGTCACGGCCTTTGATAGCCAGCTCTTTAATACGTTTTTCGAGTTCAGCCATGCTCAATGCATCCGCATCACGCAGTACCGGCGTTACCAGACCACGCGGTGTAGATACCGCAATACTGATATCGAAATAGTTGTGGTAAACCACATCAGCGCCATCAATAGAAGCATTCACTTCCGGATAGCGTTTCAGTGCTTCAACCACCGCTTTCACATAGAAAGACATAAAGCCCAGACGCACACCGTGGCGTTTTTCAAACGCTTCGCCGTACAGCTTACGCATTTCCTGAATCGGCTTCATGTTAACTTCGTTAAACGTCGTCAACATCGCAGTGTTGTTTTTCGCTTCCAGCAGACGTTCAGCCACGCGCTTACGCAAGCGAGTCATTGGAACACGTTTTTCGCTGCGGTGCGGCAACAAAGAATCTTGGACAGAAGCAGAGACTGCTGCTGATTTATTACCCGCTTTTTCGTTATCAGCCATATGTTTTTCCACGTCTTCGCGGACAATACGCCCACCAACACCACTGCCTTTAATCGCTTTGGCATCAAGATCATGCTCTGCAATCAGACGGCGAACCGCCGGGCTGAGTGCGTCGTTGCTCTCTTCTTCCAAACCCGCAGTCTGGCGTTTAGCCAAAGTTGCTTCCGTTTTTTCTTTTATTTCTGTCGGCTTACCCGTGCTATCGCCCAAACGGATACGACCAAGAAGCTGACTGGACAGAACGGTTGCATCTTTCACTTCCAAAATGGCTTCTAAAACACCGGCTTCACTGGCAGGCACTTCCAGTACCACTTTATCCGTTTCGATTTCAACCAGCACTTCATCACGTTCAACACGGTCACCCTCTTTTTTGTGCCAGACTGCAACAGTGGCATCAGCAACAGACTCGGGCAAAACAGGAACCAGAATATCTACGCTACTCATTTTCTATCCTTATTTATTCAACGTTCAGTGCGTCATTAACCAGCTCTTGCTGCTGCTGCTGGTGAACTGACGTATATCCAACTGCCGGGGAAGCAGACGCAGGACGACCTGCATAACGTAAAGAAGCCCCGAACGGGATCACTTCACGGAAGTTATGCTGACTGCAATACCAGGCCCCTTGGTTTAATGGCTCTTCCTGGCACCAGACAAAATCGTGTATATGAGCATACTGCTCCAATGCTGATTGAACATCCTGATGAGGGAATGGATACAGTTGTTCAATACGCACGATAGCGACATCAGTTTGTTCGTTCTTACGGCGTTGCTCCAACAAGTCGTAGTAAACTTTACCTGAACAGAGTACAACCCGTTTAATACCTTTAGGATCCAGCGCATCAGCTTCACCGATAACTGTCTGGAATTTACCGTTAGCCAGTTCATCCAGGCTGGAAACCGCTAATGGATGACGTAACAGTGACTTCGGTGACATAACAATCAATGGACGACGCATACCACGCAGGGCCTGACGGCGAAGCATGTGGTAGACCTGAGCTGGCGTTGACGGTACACAAACCTGCATGTTCTGTTCTGCACACAGTTGCAGATAGCGTTCCAAGCGGGCTGAAGAGTGTTCGGGCCCCTGCCCTTCATAACCATGCGGCAACAGCATAACCAGACCGCACATACGGCCCCATTTCTGCTCACCGGAGCTGATGAATTGGTCAATAACAACCTGTGCTCCGTTAGCGAAATCACCAAACTGTGCTTCCCAGATTGTTAAAGCGCGGGGTTCTGTTGTCGCATAGCCATACTCAAACGCCAGAACCGCTTCTTCAGACAAAACAGAATCCCATACATTGAACGCACCCTGACCGTTATGAACGTTCGCCAGAGGCACATAAACAGAACCGTTGGTCTGATTATGAATAACAGCATGACGATGGAAGAAAGTACCACGGCCCGCGTCCTCACCGGACAAACGCACCGGAACACCTTCATCAACCAAAGTCGCGTAGGCTAAATTTTCTGCCCCACCCCAATCGAACAATTTATCGCCGTTAGCCATCTCTGCGCGGTCATTATAGATTTTCACCACGCGGGAGTGCATTTCCACTTCTTCCGGGACAGAGCTGATACGTCTGCCCAGATCCTGCAAACGCTTAATATCGACTTTATATGGATATTCTTCATCCCAATCATGGTTAAGATAAGGCTCCCATGTAAATGAGTGCAGCCCCATTGAGCGCCACTCTTCAACGACACAGTCACCACGGTCAAGAGCATCACGATACAGATTAACCATTTCAGTCACATCATCGACTGATATCAACTTCTCAGTAACCAGCTTGTCAGCGTAGATTTTACGCGGCGTTGGGTGTTTCTTAATTTTCTGATACATCATTGGCTGAGTCGCACTTGGCTCATCAGCTTCGTTATGACCATGACGGCGGTAACATACCAGATCGATCATCACGTCACGTTTAAAGGCATTACGGAAATCCAGAGCCAGACGGGTAACGAATGCCACCGCTTCTGGATCGTCTGCATTAACGTGGAAAATCGGCGTCTGTACCATTTTGATGATATCGGTACAATATTGTGTTGAACGGGCATCTTTCGGATTAGACGTTGTGAAACCAATCTGGTTGTTGATAACAATACGAATCGTACCACCCACTTCATAACCACGGGCCTGAGACATGTTCAGGGTTTCCTGCACAACGCCCTGACCGGTAACGGCAGCATCCCCGTGGATAGTGATTGGCAACACCATATTGCTGCGACCTTCATCCAGACGATCACGGCGGGCGCGTACTGAACCAATAACCACAGGGCTGACAATCTCAAGGTGAGATGGGTTAAATGCCAGTGCCAAATGAACCTTAGCGCCTTCGGTGGCAAAATCAGACGAGAAACCCTGATGGTATTTCACGTCGCCGGTACCAAGGTGCTCTTTATGCTTACCGGCAAACTCATCGAACAGATCAGCCGGTTTTTTACCTAAGATATTAACCAGAACGTTGAGGCGACCACGATGAGCCATCCCCATCACAACTTCCCGTGTATCGTGCTTACCCGCATGACGGATAAGATCCTTCAACATGGGGACCAGTGCGTCACCACCCTCAAGAGAGAAACGTTTCGCTCCCGGAAACTTCGCGCCCAGATAACGTTCCAAACCTTCAGCTGCCGTCAGTTCCGCCAGAAAACGCTGTTTTTCCTCTGCGCTGAACTGAGAACTGACGGTAACAGATTCCAGACGCTGCTGAATCCAACGTTTTTCTTCCGTATTCGTGATGTGCATGTATTCAGCACCAATAGAACCGCAATAAGTGCGTTTCAGTGCTTCATACAAATCCGCCAACTTCATCGTTTCTTTGCCGAGAGCAAAAGAACCTACATTAAATGTCTCTGCAAAATCAGCTTCCGTCAGATTATGGAAAACAGGATCTAAATCAGGAACACTATCCTGCTTCCATAATCCCAACGGGTCAAGATTGGCATTTTGATGACCGCGGAAACGGAATGCGTTGATGAGCTGCAAAACTTTAACTTGTTTTGCATCCATTGCCGGATCGCTGACAGAGGAGTGATAACGCGTAGTATCTTTCGCAAGGCGGCGGAAGTAATCACGCGTCTGCGAGTGGAGTTGTTCACCGTTTAATCCCGCATTCGGCAATTGTTGGAAAATTTCTTTCCAACTTGCATCAACGGAGTTTGGATCGGTTATATAGTCTTCATAGACTTGCTCTATGTAAGACTGGTTTGAGCCAGCCAGGAAGCTTGAATCCAGCCAGTCCTTCATTGCGCCGTTCTGCATTGTGATCCCTTAAGCTTTAAAAGCTTTAGTTTTCGCCGTGGTTAACTATCACCGCTTAAATGCGGTGTCGATAAAAGGTTCATTTGGACGTGCTTTATGCATGTTCTCTTTTGGGTTTCGGAACCCTTCAAGGAACCTTTAAAAACCGTTAAATGGTTTTTAAAGGTTCCTTGCCTCAAAGCTTTTGTCATCATTAGCAGTTGGCAACTCATCATTCTCAATTCTTTGTGCCCTCCGCCGATAAAACTGCGCGGAGGGCAGGCCAATTACGCGCTATGTTTTAACAGCATAGACTTAATATGACCAATGGCTTTTGTTGGATTCAACCCTTTAGGGCACACACTGACACAATTCATGATGCTATGGCAGCGGAAAACACTGAAAGCATCATTTAGCTTATCTAACCGTGAATCGGTTTCAGTATCTCGACTGTCGATCAGGAAGCGATATGCTGCCAGCAAACCCGCAGGTCCGATAAACTTGTCTGGATTCCACCAGAATGACGGACAAGAAGTTGAACAACATGCACACAGAATACATTCGTACAAGCCATCCAGTTTTTCCCTTTGTGCAGGTGACTGTAAATGCTCACGCGCCGGTGGATTTTTACCGTCATTCAGCAAATATGGGCGAATCTTCTCATATTGCGCATAGAATTGCCCCATATCCACAACCAGGTCACGGATAACCGGCAAACCTGGCAGAGGACGGATCACAATCTTCTTACTGCCACGCCGTAAAGCCGAAACCGGTGTAATACAGGCTAGACCATTTTTACCATTCATGTTGAGGCCGTCAGAACCACAAACCCCTTCACGGCAAGAACGACGGAAAGAGAGTGTTGGATCCTGCTCTTTAAGCTGGATTAACGCATCCAGCAACATCATGTCACGCCCATCTTTTGCTTCCAGCGTGTAATCCTGCATACGAGGCACGCTGTCAACATCAGGATTGTAACGATAAATCGAAAATTCAAGTTTCATAATCTATTCCTTCGCAACTGGATCATCAGCAACTCATTAGTAAATACGCGCTTTCGGCGGAAATGCTTCACGCAGTTTTGGCTGCATGTTGACATCACGACGCGTCATGGTCTCAGTTTGCGGCAGATAGAGGGTATGGCATAACCAGTTCGCATCATCACGATCAGGATAGTCGAAACGGCTATGAGCACCACGACTCTCAGTACGGAAGTTAGCGGCAACAGCCGTAGAAAACGCCGTTTCCATCAGGTTATCAAGCTCCAGACACTCAATTCTCTGGGTGTTGAACTCTGAGGAAGTATCATCCAAACGCGCGCTTTTCAGCCGTTCACGGATAACTTTCAGCTCTTCCAGGCCCTTCGCCATTGCATCACCCTCACGGAATACCGAGAAGTTATTCTGCATACACGCCTGCAAATCTTTACGAATTTCCACCGGATCTTCGCCAGTACGGGTGCTGTTCCAACGGTTCAGGCGTTGCAATGATTGCTCAATATCAGATTCACTAGCTTCGCGGCTGGTACCCTGCTCCATCAGTGACTCTTTCAGATGTAAACCGGCAGAACGGCCAAACACCACCAAATCAAGCAGAGAGTTACCCCCCAGACGGTTTGCGCCGTGAACCGATACGCAGGCAATTTCACCAACAGCGAACAGGCCCGGAATAACCACATCTTCGCCTTTCTCGTTCACAGCCAGTGCCTGACCGGTCACTTTCGTTGGGATACCGCCCATCATATAGTGGCAGGTTGGAATAACCGGAATCGGCTCTTTTACCGGATCAACGTGGGCAAAAGTACGAGACAGCTCAAGAATGCCCGGCAGACGGGATTCCAGCACCTCTTTGCCCAAATGATCCAATTTCAGTTTAGCATGAGGCCCCCAGGGACCATCACAACCACGGCCTTCGCGGATTTCTATCATGATGGAACGGGCCACCACATCACGACCCGCCAGGTCTTTGGCATTTGGCGCGTAACGCTCCATAAAGCGCTCGCCATCTTTATTCAGCAAATAACCGCCTTCACCACGGCAGCCTTCGGTTACCAGAACCCCAGCTCCCGCGATACCGGTCGGATGGAATTGCCACATTTCCATATCCTGCACAGGTACACCGGCACGCAGTGCCATACCGACGCCGTCACCGGTATTAATGTGGGCATTAGTTGTCGATTGATAAATACGGCCTGCGCCACCGGTTGCCAGAATTGTCGCCTTCGCTTTGAAATAAACAACTTCACCGGTTTCAATCGAGATAGCCGTACAACCCACAATGCTGCCATCCTGGTTTTTAACCAGATCCAACGAATACCATTCAGAAAAAATAGTGGTGTGATTCTTTAAGTTCTGCTGATACAGGGTGTGCAACAATGCATGACCGGTACGGTCTGCCGCTGCGGCTGTACGGGCGGCCTGTTCACCACCAAAGTTTTTTGACTGGCCACCGAATGGACGCTGATAAACACGGCCGTCATCCAAACGAGAAAATGGCAATCCCATGTGTTCCAGCTCTAAAATAGCTTCCGGGCCAGTCTTACACATGTACTCAATCGCATCCTGGTCACCGATATAGTCGGAACCTTTTACCGTGTCATACATGTGCCACTCCCAGTTATCTTCATGGGAGTTGCCCAGCGCAACGGTGATGCCACCCTGCGCGGATACAGTATGAGAACGGGTTGGGAATACTTTGGAAATCAAAGCACAGGATAATCCCATTTGTGAAATTTGCAGCGCAGCGCGCATACCCGCACCACCCGCGCCAATAACGACCGCGTCAAACTCTCTTACCGGCAGTTTCATCTATACACCCCACACCACAATTGTTCCGTAAATCAAGTAAGCCATCAGTGCAACGATAATCGCCAATTGCAACACCAAGCGCAGCGCCAGCGGCTTTACATAGTCAGTCAGTACTTGCCACATACCAATCCAAGCGTGAGCCAAGATGGAAAACAGTGCCAGCACGGTAAAGACTTTAGTGATGGGTGAGGAGAAGAAACCACTCCAAACTTCATAAGTGATATCCGACGTTGTCGCGACGAAGCCCAACATATAGAGAACATATAAAACAATAATGATTGCGGACGCGCGCAATAATAACCAATCATGGATACCCGTGCGACCTAATGCAGAAGCGTTACTTACCATACCAGTACTCCAGCCAGAATCGACAGAATCACAGCAATCCCGATTGCCACTTTGGCAGAGAGACTACCGACCACTAAGTTTTCTTCCAAGTAGCCGAAATCCATCAGCATATGACGGATACCACCACAGATATGGTAAGCCAGTGCGGTCAGAATGCCCCACACGATAAACTTAGCGAAAAATCCCGTCATAATATCGGCGGCTTGCTGAAACCCTTCTTGCGAGGAGAGAGACATCCCTAACAACCAGAGGAGAATTCCTACTGCTATGAAAGTAATGACGCCAGAGACACGGTGCAAGATCGAGGCTATTGCAGAGATTGGAAAGTGTATCGTCTGCAAATCAAGGTTGACAGGTCTTTGTTTTTTCACAATTTTGCCCACACAGCTCTTTTATTATTTTCCTTCCTCCGGACCTGGGCGGAAATCAGACAGCGATAAGGGGATACAAAGACACAACATTTAATCAAGATGAGAGATCCTTCATGTTAAAAAATGTCGTGGTTTAGTTACGCTGGGTGCTCCTACAGCAGGGTAATCCGGAGACCTGGCGGCAGTATATGTGCTTCACATTATTATTACAATTCCAACACAATATGATTAGCTACATTTCCACTGAACAGTGATTAAGATCACGATTCAAACATATTGCACAAAATTAATTATCTTGTTTGACAAACTTTAAACATTTATCTTACATATATGGTTGAAAATACTTTTGAGATTGATTTCCGATAAAAGGAAAGACTTCACTAAAAGCTAAAGTTATGTAACTGTGTAGTCCACACAAATCATAATTTTTTTTGTAGTCATGCATAAAACATAACACTCAAAAACTCGCTAACAATCTGAAAACCATTGTCGTCCGGGGTGAGATTTCAGCCTTAAATGTGATATTGGCCTGATTTCAAATTTTTTCCGGTGGTACAGTGCCAGGGAGCACAGTATAAGAACCTATTCCGTTGGGCATATTGGCGTAGGCCATTCTTGTCAATAAATTGAGGGCATAGCTCGCGCGCAGAAACCGGAATATGCACGCAGTCTGTAAAAAGCGATTCACTCACAAATCGCTCACCGGCGGCGGGCCATACTAAACGCTCAAAAGTGATCGCTTTTGTCAGAGCACTCTCCAGGCCCGTTTATGACCACCAAGAATGGTCAATAAAATAGCCTGATGAGATAGACCCTATACTGTATCTTTCTGCCGTGGTTGTTAAGAGTTATAAAAATGAAAGCGCTAAGGAGACTGTAATGGCAGATAACAAAGCAACTCTAACCCCCCCAAATGGTACAGTTGCTATTGAATTGGACGTGCTAACACCGACCCTTGGGTCTCAAGTCATCGACGTTCGTACTCTTGGCTCCAAAGGTTTTTATACCTACGACCCTGGTTTTACTTCCACAGCATCTTGCGAATCCAAGATCACCTACATTGATGGTAATGAAGGCGTATTGCTTCACCGTGGTTTCCCTATCGACCAGTTGGCGACAAAATCCACTTATCTGGAAGTTTGCTACATCCTGCTTTATGGCGAAACACCAACACAAGAACAATTTGATAAATTCAAAAAAACCGTTACCCGTCATACCATGATCCACGAACAGATCCATCGTCTGTTCAACGGCTTCCGCCGTGATTCTCATCCAATGGCAGTACTGTGTGGTGTCACCGGGGCTCTGGCGGCTTTCTATCACGATGCCCTTGATGTGAACAACCCGCTTCATCGTGACATTACCGCATACCGTCTGCTGTCCAAAATGCCGACAGTGGCTGCAATGTGCTACAAATATTCTATTGGTCAACCGTTCGTTTATCCCCGCAATGACCTCTCCTATGCCGGCAATTTCCTGCATATGATGTTCTCCACACCATGCGAAGAATATAAAGTGAACCCAGTGCTGGAACGTGCTATGGATTGCATCCTGATCCTGCATGCCGACCACGAACAGAACGCTTCTACCTCAACAGTACGTACCGCAGGTTCTTCCGGCGCTAACCCATTTGCCTGTATCGCCGCAGGTATCGCTTCCCTTTGGGGGCCTGCGCATGGCGGCGCAAACGAAGCTTGTCTGCGTATGCTGGAAGAAATTCAGTCAGTTGAACATATTCCTGAATTTATTGAACGCGCCAAAGATAAGAACGACGCTTTCCGCCTGATGGGATTTGGTCATCGTGTTTACAAAAACTATGACCCTCGCGCAACAGTCATGCGTAAAACCTGCCATGAAGTGCTGGATGAACTCGGCCTGAATGACAGCCTACTGGAAGTTGCGATGGAGCTTGAACGTATTGCTCTGCACGACCCGTATTTTATTGAGAAGAAACTGTATCCGAACGTGGATTTCTACTCAGGCATTATCCTGAAAGCCATGGGTATTCCATCCACCATGTTCACTGTTATTTTTGCCATTGCCCGTACCATCGGCTGGATAGCTCACTGGAACGAAATGCATGATGACGGTGTGAAAATCGCCCGCCCTCGTCAACTCTACACCGGCTACACTCAACGTGATTTCCAAAGCCAGTTGAAAAAATAATAATAAAATCCGATTACGATTAAGGGCAAAGCTCTAACTTGATAGTTAGAGCTTTCATTTAATTGAGGAAATAACCTAGTGAAAACTGAGGTTATACCAGCGCGACTGAAATCACCGTAAAAATTGATCTCGCCATCTTCCTTGTGTATGCTCGTTTTTCAAGAGCAGATAAACGCTATCCTGCCCTCTAAATTATCAAACGTAGCCACCGCTTGCGTGTGTAGCCGGATCATCAGGATCAAAATTCACAATTCTATAAAGCGGATAGAACAACGTTAATTATGAAAATATGAAAAGTTTGTCAAAAGCTTTGAAGCCCACTCTGGTGGGCTTCGTTTATTACCGTATTAGAAAAACTTGATCAAGCTGGATTGGGGATATCAATAAAAGTCACATCCAACCCATAGTTACCAGCCAACCACTCCCCCAACGCCTTAACACCATAACGCTCAGTGGCATGATGACCCGCCGCATAAAAATGCAGTCCCATTTCACGGGCGATATGAACAGTCTGCTCTGAAACTTCACCGGTAATAAACGCATCAACACCAAATTCAGCCGCCTGTTGAATAAAGCCCTGCCCACCGCCAGTACACCAGGCAAGAGTGCGAATCTCTGCGGGTGCATGATCACCCACATGCAATGCCTTGCGACCCAGCGCCTGCTCAATGCGTGAAGCTAACTCAACCGGCGTTATTGGCTGATCAAACTCCCCATACGGCACGAATGGCTCAATCAGCCCGACAACTTTCGCCCCCATCTTCTGGGCTAGTTGCGCATTATTTCCCAGTGATGGATGGGCATCCAGCGGCAAATGGTAGCCATACAAATTAATGTCATTGCAGAGCAACGTCTTCAGACGACGATGTTTCATGCCACGAATCACCGCCGGTTCATTTTTCCAAAAATAGCCATGATGAACGATAATTGCATCAACCTGATGGCGAACCGCTTCATCCAATAATGCCTGACAAGCTGTGACACCGGTAACGACCCGCTGAATATGAGTACGCCCTTCAACTTGTAAACCATTGGGCGCATAATCCTGAAACTCGCCAACATTCAGCTCTTGGTTAATCACATTTTCCAGCTCAATATTATGCATCATATTCGTCCTGTATTTGGTTGTGTGGGAGTAACATACCCATCTGCACCAGCCATAGCAATTGAGCTTTGTGATTTTTCCGATTCCAGATAAAGCAAAACGCCTTGCCAGAATAAACAGGCAAGGCGTTTAACTATATTATCAACAGCGGGAAACCAGATTCCCCGCCAAACATCAGTTATTTCTGACTTGAGCAACCAGCTCGGATTGCTCTAACCATACAGGCTTATCGCTGGTTTTTACCCATACACGGTACAAATAACTGTAAAAACGAGCACGATCACAACGAAACAACATCACTGGTAGCGCCAACACACCTACAGTTACAGCACCAATACGACGTAACAGAATCTGGTGCCGAGGATATTTACGATATGCAGACATATTAGACCCTCCTAAAAAAGATCCTGCCGGGCAGCAGAACCCCAAAAATAATCCATCTGTAAATTGTTTAAAATTTTACCGTACAAAATGAAAATTTACTACTTATCCGACCACTTTTAAGCAGTTATCATCACTTTATTTTCCATATTATGTAATTTTATTACATTAAATATGATAAAAATGTAATATTATAATCAAACAATAACACTTGATTAACAATTAATGGGAATGGAATTAATAACGGGATAACAAAAAGCTACGTACGTTACTGATTCAGTGCGCCAGAGCTTTTATACAACAGCTGGAACATCAGTTAGGCAAACTGGCCGACTGGATCAAAGAGTGACTTTGTCGAAAAAGTAACTTTGTGGTTATGAAAACCCGCGATAACCATCGCGGGTCTTGTTACCGATCAGTGCCAGTTGGCAGCCAGCACAGGTTGCAGCCGCTGTTGCTCGACATCGCCGAACGTTGCGGTCGCAGGCGCTGGCGGCGCGAATGCAGCCATGGCTTGGACAAGGTGTTCGACATCACTGTCCATCAACCGATGACCGTCACCGGCCATGATGTCACCTGGTCGTTCGGAGGGACTGGCATACCAATTATGCAGTGTTACCTCCTGCTTACTGCCAATGACCGAAATTTGCAGATCCTGTCCTTCATGCTGGAACCACAGACGATCAGGGCTGATGTCCTTTCCGAACACCAACCGCCCCATCTCACCGCTAAATTCCAAGTCGTTGACCCCATGCCCGATTTCTACCGTCGGCATATTACCGCTGACCACGATATTGTTACTACCATCCCCTACTTTCACCTTCGGCATACGACCGCTAGCCACGATATCGTTATTACCATTCCCGACTTCTACCGTCGACATCTCACCGCTGGTCACGATATTGTTATTACCATCCCCTACTTTCATTTGCGTGAAGGTTCCCGACTCTTTAATGGTGTTGTTGCCATGTCCGACTGTTAGTTTGTCGATATTGCCGACAATGACGTTGTTACCATTACCTAGCGTGATATCGGACATCCGTCCCGTCACATTTACCTTATTGTCACCGTTGCCGGCAACCACTTCTCCACCTATAGCTTTCACATTGATAGTCTTGCTCTCGTCCCCCAAAGTAACCTTGCCAAAGGTTTTTTGGACCGTAATGGAATTGGGATCAGTGGTCACCGGTGTAGGTTCCACTGCTGGCTCAATTTTCGGAGCGGTGAACGTTGGGTGTAGTTCAAGAGGAGGAATGCTAATTGGTCGCAGCTTAACAGAAGGAATGCTAATCGGCTCCAAGTCAACACGGGGAATACTAATCAGCTCCCGGTCAATAAGCGGCTTCCTGTCAAGAAGGCGAGTACTAACCGGCTCCAGGTCAATAAGGGGAATACTAATCGGCTTCAGGTTGATAGGGGAAAGTGGCGAAAGCTTGTCAACGCCAAGGGGGTCGACAATTGGTGTCAATGAGCCCGGTACAGTAATCGTCGGTTTATCAGGAGATTGCGTCACCACTGGCCCGACCGTTGGGACCAAATCCGGCGTAGGCTCCGCAAAAAGGAAGTCGGCCGCATCGACCTGCGAAATATCCAGGGTATCGAGATACAGCAACTTCACGTTTGAATCAGTACCGCTGGCCCCATTAAAGATCACTTCAACGCCATGAATTTGTGACAGGCCGTTGATCGTGCCTCGATTACTCTTAGCAATTGTTAGTTGGCTGAAATCAGTGACTCCGGTTTGACGCAAATCAATTTTATCAATGCTGTGACGGAACCCACGTAATGCATTCTTGTAGTCCTTGACACCCAGTTGGGCTGCCACCACAAAAACGTCTGACGCCGCACTGTCATGACTATAGATCGTCCCATTCAGGCTAAATTTCATCTGACCCTGAGCATCGCTAGTGAGCATAACACCCTTACCGCCGCCCTTAAGGATCACGGTTCCCAAGCCTTCTTGTGGCTGGAGCGTTGAGGCGTCACTACTCGTGTAAGCCATCGGGGCGATAAAGGTATCCTGGAACTTGAAGTTCGCCGCACCGATCCCGGCGAGTGTCTGATTTTTTAGGACAACGCTCTGATCTTTACCCAGATCAACCTTAACATCCTCCCCCTGCTGAGTCAGCAGCAGATCGGCAAACGTTTTTCCACCAAATCCTACCAGATCGATGATTTCGCCACGAGCCGCCTCGAAGTTGCTGATGATATCGCTGCCCGCCTCACGGCGGTGGACCACAAAGAAGTCCTTACCCGCACCGCCTGCCAATGCGTTGTTTCCACGCCCGCCATCAAGCAATGCATCGGCATTACCAGCGACCAGCGTATCGTTGCCATCGCCGGTGACGATGTTCTGAATGCTCGACGGATTCTTTATCGTCAACGCTGTGCCGCCAATGCTGGCAACACCGGTCTGCAAGTTGACTGAGGTATCCCGCGAAACAGCCGCCGCATTGAGGGTATTACGCCCACCCGCCACGCCATTGACCGCGTCATCCAGCACCGCGCGGTTGACTTGCCCGACCACTGACTGAATATATTCGTCGGTGTAAAAGTAAGTGTCATCCGAGGTGCTCTTGCTGCCGTACAAACGTAGCGACCAAGCATTTAATGTGACCGGCAAGCCGGAATTCGCATCGGTCACCTGTAGAGTCCAATTGCCAGCCGAGCGTTCACCAAAATCATGGGTCGACATAAAGCTGTACTTGAACGTCCCCGACTGGCTGCTACCCAGATCGGTCGCACTCGCGCCCGGCATACCGTCTGGAACCTTGCCCTGACGATTGAGCAATACGCTCTGAGTGCCATCGGGAGAGATCAGTTTGAGCGTCAGATCGCCAAGACGGCCAACCTGAGCGTTAAAATCGATCTCGACATGCTCGACATTCAGACCAGCATTCATGGCGATGGACGACGTCAGCGTCTCACCCGCTGCCAAGGTTTTCCCCAGAGGGCCGCTAGATGCGTTATAGACGTACTCGTTGGCCGCGGTGCTTTGGGTCATCCAAGACTCGGCCAAGCGAACAGCGGCTCGCGCATCGACTTGACCAAAACCGTAATCGTTGCTGGTATGCATACCGCCGCCATTCCAGCTGTGGCTGTTATTATCGCTCCATTCAGTAGATGGGTCGTTGATCTTGCGAGCGGATAGAGCAAGGATCTGCTGCACATCCCGATAGCCCAGGTTCGGGTTGGCCTCAAGCATCAGCACAACAACACCGGAAACTATCGGAGCGGCAAAGCTGGTGCCTTGCATGCTGGTGTAGTCATTGCCGAAAGTTGAGCCACGTTCGGTTTTCAGCATATGGCTAGTCGACACGACATTACTGCCCGGCGCTGAAACCAGCAGGCTGGCTCCCGGGTTGGAGAACGGTGAGGAGCCAATCTGCAAAGTCGACAAATCGCCCTGTGCGTTGATCGCACCAACTTCCACCGAAAAGCGGTTGTTATTAGTCAGCGACCCTTGGGCATTGCCGCCTTCTGCACGATGGTTGCCGCCCGCCGCCACGATGACGGTACCCAATCCGCCACGACCATTAGCCGCCGCGTACTGCGCATTCATGCTCAGCGACGCGGCAGTATCTATAGAGCCGTCCTGAAAACTGCTGAGTGCGAAATCGTTGGTAAATCCCCAGCTATTGTTGGCAACGTCAAAACTGACCATATGCCCCAGCCCCGCAAGATCGGCACCGCTATTAGCCAGATAATAGCCGCCCAACGTCGCATCATAGGCAACCCCTACGCCACCTGTATTATTCTTCGCCGCGACCATCACCCCCGCCACCATTGTCGCGTGGTTGGAGACCACATTCGGCAAAGTGCCATTGGTTTGTTGAGTCTGCAACCAGGCTTTATCGACATTCGCCGCAAGGTCAGGGTGATTGATATCAAAGATTTCAGGCGCGGTAGCGAACTGGCCGCCTGGCTCGAACTGACCAATGCGCACGCCCTTGCCGGTGTAGTCTTTCCAGACCGGCAGAATGTTGGCATCGCTCAGATACCATTGCTGAGCAGCCAATGGATCGAGCGGGACTTCCGGCGTCAGTAATGTAGCAACGGCGCGCATCGGCGCTGTTTCCCCACTGCTCAGATCAACTACCGATGCTGACGGATTACCAGTTGCGTCAGTTACACCATATTTAAAGCTAATTACACCTGTGTAATCTGCATCCGGCGTAAACAAGACATCGCCTTGGTCTGTGAGTTTGACCGTACCGCCTATCGCATCCCCAACATTGGCAATGCGCAGTGAACCCTGACTGTTAAGGTGTTGATCGTTAGCCAACAGACTTTCTGCGGAAATCAGATGAGGCTGAGCACGATCAAAAACCTTGCCGTCCTTGTCGTGAGTGAGGACATCCTCGACAGGCATAGCATTGGGTATTTGTAAATCAACCGCCGAAATATCCGAAAAATTGAGTTTTTGGATATTTTTCAGCGTTACTGTGCCGTCACGCCCGGCAACCTTATCGGCCACTACATACCCACTGTCGGTGCGGGTGATTCGATAATCGCCGTGGTTACCGTGCAGGCTGACGATGTTGATCCCGCCGTCCCCATCAATCGTTGCATTGCCGTGACCTACTTCGATCACGTCGTCACCTACACCGCCAAAAATCTTATCGTCCCCGCCACCAGCGTGAATGATACTGCCGCCTTTGGAGGCGTAAATTGTGTCACCCTGAGGACCGGCATAGATAACCGACTTACCAGTGCCACCAATGATGGTATTGTGTCCGCTGCCGCCGACCAGAACGTCGTTACCCATTCCCCCAACCAGAGTCGAATCGCCGGAGCCTCCTTTGATAAAGATACCGTTGGCTCCTCCGCTTTTAATGACATCACTGCCGCTCCCGCCTTGAGCCATAGTTAAACCGGCTTGAGCCATGTCCAGCTCCACACCTTTTTTGCCGACAATGATCGCCGTATCGTGACCGCCATTGCCGTGAATGTTTTTCGTATCATCAGAAGCGCTGATGACAAAAACGTCATCACCGGCACCGCCAACATAGGTATTGCTCCCTGCGCCCCCAACCAGCCAACTGCCGGTTTTTGCCGCAATCAACGTATCATTGCCGCTGCCACCATACAGATTGCTCACCCCCAGTTGCTCCGCATCTAGGGTTTCATCTGTTTCACTCTGGCTGGCGTAAGCCGTGGTTGTGATATCGTTGTGAGTGGAGGTCACGCGTGTGCCAGCACCCTCAGTACTCAAGGTATTGCTGACGGGGTCACCGAGAAAGTCGACGGCCAGCACTTCCTGAGTTTTCCCATTGATAGTAAACGACCCACTGGCAACGACCTTATTCCCATCACGGACTTCTGTTTTGTTCGAAGCCCGAACGTTTATCTGAGTAATACCCAATTCCGCCAGTGTTTTGAGTTCGCCCGCATCAACTTTTGCATCGTGTGTACCATCAACCCAGACCCGCAACTGGCTCCAGATCGGATCACGTTCATCAATCACTCCATCCTTATTGGCATCTTCACTGGCTAAAGCACCGAAACCATCCTTGAATTTTTTCTCGCCAGCAGCACCGTTTATTCCGGCCTTACCACCGTAGTATTCGGAAAACATCTGGCTGGCATTTTTTATCTGACCGCTACCATCGTCGATCACCAGTATTCCGGTATTGCGATCCGCCCAGCCACTGCGTTTGAGCGTACCACTGTTGTCCATGTCGAATAGCACTCCGTCACGGATGTCAGTCATGTGCACGCCATTGCCGCTCAAATCCAATAACAATGGATCAACATAGGTGTTGAACGTCGTCATCGCCGATAAGCCGTTCAACGTTACGGCGTTACGTAAGCCGAAGTCCAGCTTGCTAGTGTCCCCGGGTTGGTAGAAAGGCTTGTAGAACTCCGACAGATAGCTGTTGGGTTTGACATTGGGGTCAAGCTGCATTTCACCGGGACGAATACCACCGGTGGCAAGGCCAGCCATTTGGGTTGAAGTGAAGTCTGTTTTATTGAGAATATCCCCAAGGGCAGATATTTTGTGTGTCGCGGCATTTTGGATATAACCGTTGGCGACATCCTGCTGAGCTTTATTTTCGCCCTGAATATGTTTCTGCGGTTGTGGGGAAGATTTGATATCAATGTTAATCAAGTTTGTCGATGGTATAGGGACTCGCTTACTCTCATCCGGGGTCAGGTATAAAGTTTTAATAACATCTCTTGCCTCATGATACTCATAATACTTACCATCACGAACCAGATTGTTACGAATAATTTCAGCTCCATTATATTTTAACATATTACTCAAAGGAATAATGTTATTTACGGGAAACTGATTTCCTTGCATACCATGCGTATTGTATCCAATGGATGTTAATGAGAAAAACACGAAATCTACGCAACTATTGGAGTGCAGACTGTATTCTTTATCCCTAAATCCACCTATTTTCTTTGGATTTTCCGAAAATTCGACTAACTTGTTATACTGAACTTCCGTCAAAGCTACGGTAACTTCATGAGAGGTCTGTTGGTAGGCGGCATTATCAAACCGCGTTACTCGCCCTTCGCCCCATGGTTTATCATGCACTGACTCGAAACCATAACTCTTTTCATTTCCGTTCACGTCATTTATTACATACCACATATGACCACCAGATGAAGAATGTACGTCTCCCGCTTTGTGATCACCCTTATCGGCCTGATAAACATACTTAGCCCCCATTGGAGCAATTTTATAGGTTACGGTATATTTTTTTTCCATACTTGTTATTTCCTCTATTTGTTATTTCTCTTCGTTTTTCTACAGAAGTTAAATTTTCGGATTGTAATAAGTGAATTCGACAAAACTCTCGATTCCATTAAAGGCGGGGACATCCTCCAAAGTGGTAATGACAGCAGAGTAACGTCCGGGGGATAATGAAAATGTTTTAATTTCTCGCACCGCCGTGGTTATACTCCTTTCTTCATAATCGAAGGTACGTCCCCAGCCATATCCCCCAGCGTTTATTTTCTCATCAAAAAAGACCTTGCCATCTTTAACTATCTGAAGTGAAACAGGGGTTATTATCCCGTCCTTATCAATATCCCCGAACAACTCAAGCCGCTTTTTCATTTCTTCATAGTCATCCCCTTTATCAAACAGCAGGGCAAACTGATAATTCCCTTTCTTACTGATTTCAAAATCAATCTTGACGGATTGACCAGAATGCGACACGTCAATCGGTTTGTATATATCAATGGGCTTAGAGCAAGCCATTAATAAGGTGCAACTCATGAAAATAATCATGTTTCGCCAGTTTTTAAACCTTTCTTGTACCCGTAATATTTTCATCACGTCACTCCAAACTTTGATATTTTCTTTGTTTATACTGATACCATTTTAAATCTTCGGATTAAAATACGTGAGTTCTACAAAACTCTGAATGCCATTAAAAGCAGGTACATCCTCTAGAGTGGTAATTACCGCAGAGTAACGTCCGGGGGGTAACGAAAGTGTTTTAATATCGCGCACCGCCGTAGTTACCGTTCTTTCTTCGTAATCAAAGGAGTGCCCCCCATCGTATCCCCCTGCCTTTATTTTTTCGTCAAAAAAAACCTGGCCGTTTCTAACCAGATGAAGAGAAACGGGAGTTGTCACCCCGTCATCATGAATACTCCCAAATAACTCATCTCGCCTGTTCATTTCATCATGACCATGCCCTCTAGCAAACAGCAGGGCAAACTGATAATCTCCCTTCTTACTGATTTCAAAATCAATTTTGACTGACTGGTCAGAATGCGACACATCAATCGGTCTGTATATATTAATGGGCTCAGAACATGCCATTAATAAAATGCAACTCATAAAAACAATAATATTTCGCCAATTTTTAAACCTTTCGTGTACCTGTAATATTTTCATCACGTCACTCCAAATTTTTATATTTCCTTTGTTTATACTGATATCATTTTAAATCTTATTAAATTTTCGGATTGTAATAGGCGAATTCGACAAAACTCTCGATGTCATCAAAAGCAGGGACATCCTCCAGTGTGGTAATTACCGCAGAGTAACGCCCAGGGGGTAACTCAAGTATTTTAATGTTTCGCACAGCCATATTTATTCTTCTTCCTTCATAATCGAGAGACTGTCCCCAACCACGTCCTCCTGCATTTATTTTCTTGTCAAAAAAAATCTTGCTATCTTTAACCAGATGAAGCGAAACAGGGGTTATTACCCCGTCCTTATCAACATTCCCGAACAAATCAAGCCGCCTTTTCATTTCTTCATAGTCATCCCCTTTATCAAACAGCAGGGCAAACTGATAATTCCCTTTCTTGCTAATTTCAAAATCAATCCTGACTGATTGACCAAACTGTGACACGTCAATCGGTTTGTATATATCAATTGGCTCAGAGCAAGCCACCAACCAGACACAACTCAAAAAAATAATAATTATGCGCCAGTTCTTGAACCTTTCATGTATACGTAATACCTTCATCTCGTCACTCCAAATAAAGTAATTCGCGTTAAATTTTCGGATTGTAATAAGTGAACTCGACAAAACTCTCAATTCCATTAAAAGCAGGGACATCTTCTAAGGTGGTAATTACCGCAGAGTAGCGTCCGGGAGGTAATGAAAACGTTCTAATTTCTCGCACAGTCGTATTTACTAATCTCATTTCGTAATAGAAAGATTCCCACCCATAGAGCCTCACCGCATTTATTTTCTCGTCAAAAAAAAACCCGGCCGTCTTTAACCAAACGAAACAAAACGGGGATGGCAACCCCATCAACATGAGCATTGAACAACTTAAATCGCCTTTCTCTTTCCTCCTGACTATCCCCAGTCGCAAATAGCAAGGAAACCTGATATTCTCCAACCTTGCTAATTTCAAAATCAATCTTGACGGACTGACCCGCATGCGACACATCAATCGGTTTGCAGATATCAATGCGCTCAGAGCATGCCGTCAGGCAGACACAACTCAAAATAATAATCATTTTGTGCCAGCTTTTAACTATTTTATGTACCTGTAATTTCTTCATCATGTCACTCCAAACAAAGTAAGACTGCGAAAAACATTAACGGCAACTTATCTCAAACCCGGAAAACGGTGAATATGACAAACCGGGTCCACAGAAAAGCCCTCACGAGCATTCGTTCTTTTACCGCTCTCTCAAACTTTCATCCATATGCTGCCGCAGCGGGCTCAAGAAGTAATCGATTACCTGACGCTGATCGGTTTTTATTTCTGCCGTGATCGACATTCCCGGAGACAGCGCGACTTGCTGACCATTGACCAACAAGTGATCAGACTTCAGACGAATACGGGTGCTATAGACGAGTCCATGCTTTTCGTCTTCGATAGCGTCGTTCGACACACTGAGCACTTCACCGTCAACGGTGCCGTACTTGGTGAAATTGAAGGTTTCCACCTTGACGGTGACCGGTTGACCAATGTGTACGAACCCCACATCCTTGTTTTCCAGCATGGCTTCCACTTCTATCGGTTGGTTTGCGGGAACGATGACCATCAGCGACTGAGCCGGTGTAACCACTCCACCGACGGTATGCACAGCGAGTTGTTGAACTGTGCCAGCCACCGGTGCTTTGAGGCTGGTCAGGTTTTCCTGGTGACGGGCTTTCGCCAGTTCCTGCCCCAGGATCGTCGCTTTCTGGTTGGCTTCCTGTTGCAGGTCGAGCATGGCGCGGCGATTTTGCGCAACAACAGCTTCACGCCGACGCCGTGCCTCGTCCTGGGCGGCGGTGTGCTGCAAGACACTGGCCTGCTGTACGCTTAACTGACGTTGCAGATCCAGCCGGCTCTGCTCTTTTTCCAGATACTCATGCCGCGACACATACTGTTTCGTCAATAACCGTTGGTAGTCCTCGGCCAATCGCGTGGCAATCGGCACCGTTTGTCTCAGGTTAGCCACCTGGGCCTGAGCAGACTGGATTTCGGCGCTGCGTTGGAGGATTTCTGCGTCCACCAACTCCAGGTTGCTACGGTATTCCAGGTATTGCCCTTGAAGCCAGCTCTGGGCACTGAGCACCTGCTCCGGGTCGGCGTTGATAATCGCCCCTACCAACGACGCCGGCGGCTGTTGCTGATTGATCGCATCGAGCATAGCTGCGCCCCGCGCACTGTCGATACGAGCAGCCAGCAGCTCGCTCTGGATCCGGCTGACATCGGCGTTCGCCGCCGTCGGGTCGAGTTCGATCAACAACTCACCGGCTTTCACCGCCTGACCGTCATTGACGTGAATCGCTCTGACCACCGCCGTTTCACTGGATTGAATCAGCTTGGTTTTGCCATTGGGAACAACCTTTCCCGGGGCGACCGCCACGACCTCGATTTTGCCGATGCAGGCCCAGAGCAACGCCAATAAGGCAAAGCCCATGATGCTCCAGATGAAAATTCTCGGCGCGGGGTGAACCGGCGTTTCCTGCAACTCCAAAGCCGTCGGTAAAAAATGCAGTTCATGGGGGAGCCGCGGCGACACATCCATGCTTTTACGTTGGCGCCAAGACTGACGCCACGCGTGGCGATAGCGCTGTAATAAGGAAAGGGTGGCGCTCATACGAAGTTATTTTCCTTAAGTCCGAGTATGTTTGTCTTGATCACTTCTGCCTCTGGTTACGTTATTAGCCGGTGTCATCGTACGTTCTGGGAAATGGAAGCCTCTCAGCTCTGCTGCATTCGATACAGTCGTGAATAGTGGCCGTCCTGACGCGCCAATAACTCAGCGTGGGCTCCCTGTTCAACGATCTGCCCGCGATCCATCACGAGGATACGATGAGCGTCGCGTACAGCTGACAACCGATGAGCGATAATGATGACCGTGCGTCCCTTGCAAATGCTTTGCATGTTCTGCTGAACCACCCGTTCAGACTCGTAGTCCAGCGCACTGGTCGCCTCGTCGAAAATCAAAATGCGAGGATTGCCGATCAAGGCCCGGGCAATAGCCACCCGTTGCCGCTGACCGCCCGAAAGTGACGTGCCGTGCTCACCCACCATAGTGTCGTAACCTTCAGGCAGTTCAAGGATGAATTCATGGGCTCCAGCCATACGGGCGGCGTGCATGACCACTTCGAGCGGCGCACCCGGGTCGCTCAAGGCGATGTTTTCACGAATGCTGCGGTTGAATAGCATATTGTCCTGCAACACCACGCCAATCTGCCGGCGCAGCGAGGACACATCAGCCAATGCCAGATCCATGCCATCGACCATAACCCGCCCGCGCTCCGGAACATAGAGCCGCTGCAACAAGCGGGTCAGAGTGCTCTTACCGGAACCAGAGCGGCCAACCACACCAATGATTTCTCCCGCGCCAACGACCAGGTTGATGCCACGCAGCACCTCAGAACCATCGGGCAGATAACGAAAATGCACCTGATCGAACTCTACCCGCCCCTTGAGCGGCGGTACTGTGCTACGTGTAGCCTGAGACAATTCAGTACGGGAATTAAGGATGTCTCCCAGACGCTGCACCGAGACACCGGTTTGCTGGAAGCTGGTCCACAGTTGCGCCAGGCGCATAATAGGGCCGCTGACACGGCCAGCCAGCATATTGAATGCGATCAGTTCCCCCACCGACAGCTGCCCCTCTATCACAAGGCGAGCACCGAGCCAAAGTGTGGCGACCGTCACGAGCTTGCCGATAAGTGAGACGCTTTCATTAGCGAGAGTGGACAAAGTCTGTGTTTTGAAACCAGCGGCCACATAAGACGCCATCTGGTTGTCCCATTTGCGGATGGCCTGCGGTTCAACCGCCATTGACTTTAGGGTATCGATGCCATTTACCGTTTCGACAAGGAATGCCTGGTTCTCGGCGTTGCGTGTGAAGCTATCCTGTAATCGCTTACGCAAGAGAGGTGTCACCAACGCCGAGACTAGTGCATAGAGCGGCAATGATAACACCACAACGAGGGTCAACCAGCCACTGTAATAGAGCATCACAAGGATGAACACCAGAGAAAAAAGCACGTCGAGCATCAGGGTAATGGCGTTGCCGGTGAGGAAGCTTCGGATGTTTTCCAGTTCGCGTACACGAGCCACAGAATCACCGACCCGTCTGGCCTGGAAGTAAGCCAGCGGCAAATTAATCAAGTGCCGAAACAGACCCGATCCCAACTCCACATCAATACGACTGGTCGTATGGGCAAACACGTAGCTACGCAGACCGCTCAGGGCCGACTCGAACAGCATGATGGCTAGCAGTCCCGTCGCGACAACATCCAGTGTGGTTAGACCGTGGTGCACCAGTACTTTGTCCATGACCACCTGAAAGAACAACGGAGTCACTAGGGCAAACAGCTGCAAGGCAAAAGACACCAGCAAAACTTCACCCAACAACTTGCGGTATTTGACGATAGCTGGGATAAACCAAGTGAAGTCAAAACGCGAGGATTCGCCGGACACACCGTTACTGGAACGCACCAGCACCAGTTGCCCAGTCCAACGCTGTTCAAGCCCCTCGAAGCTGATAACTTCGGGACGCGCCGAACGTGGATCCTGAATCAAAGCTTGTTCCTGATCCAGCTTGGCTAAAATAAAAAATTTCCCATCTCGGTCAATGGCAATAGCAGGCAATGGCGTGTGCTCAAGCCTGGTAAGTGTGGTGCGCACAGCCTTGGCTTTCAACCCCGACTTCCGGGCAGCCAGCAGCAGCTCCGGCAGAGTAACACCTTGATTGGTGGTAGAGAACTCGTGTGAAAGTTGTTCGGTCGATATGGCTATGTTGTGAAACCTAGCCAACATGGTCAGGCAAATCAGGCCGGTATCCAGTTCCGGGGAAAAATGGGACGACTCAGTACTCATTTGTTCTTTTTTCCATATTGTGTACGTGCCTACCTTTGCAAACTGAAAACATTAGGCAATGTAGGGAATGACTGTTGCAGCTTGTTGTTAATTAATATTTATTCGCTAACAACAAGATAGTTGCACTATCAAACTTCTTCAGCAGCCGAGATAAAATGGCCGAGCGTAGCTGGTGATAAGACTCAATATGGTTCTGCGAGCGATGCACGTTCCGTTCAAACTGTGGGTCGCGCAGATAGCGCAAGATATAGATGCGGTGCACCAGTTGGTAAGATAAGAAAGCAGAATTGTAACCATCGACAAAAAGCGTTGTGCGCACGAAATTTATTCCCGTATACATACGAAGAAACCGGCCTATCGCCAGTTTTTTCACCCCAACGGCCATTGAATCCAACCGATGCGTAAGTTATTGAATTATCTACATATAATACTAAACTTAGCAAGGCCGTCAATTTAAAAAACTATATATACGAAAAATAGTTTAAGGTAATTTAAGTAACAATTGAAGCTAATTCGCCTGTAGGGGGCGGAAGAATGTTCCAGGGAACGCGAGAAATTGATACGCCCCGAAACGGAGTATTACCTATCCTTCGTTAAGATAAGGGTAATTAATGTGACTGAGAGCAAAACAGAGAGCATCAATACTAACACGCATTGGTTAACTTTGCGGACATGACACATTTTTTAAGTTTATTTGCGCCTCAGGGGAACACAGTTAGCCGACAGAATAGCGTAGCTATGATGGCAAATGTGCGAGGCTGGGGTGTAATTTGAAATCTATTTTTCTTGTCAAAACATAGAGTTATTTTCTTAGTGTAGTTTTTCGTTCCATTGGACGTCGAACCTCATAACTTATAGGAGTCAATTTTTTCATGATCCTTGATTCTATTCCTGTCATCATTGATTCTACTTTGCTCAGGAAATGGATTGGATTTAATAGATAATTCTTATTGAAAAAAATGCCTGCGGATAGCAATACAGGTATTTAGAAATACTCGTTTGACGCTGGCTATAAAAGCAGAGATTGCCAATATGAAAATTTGAAGAAATAGTTAACTCTTTAAATTGATGAAAATATATATATTTGTTTTTATTACAAAAAAACCATATCGGTAAAAACAATATCAACAATTATCAAAAATGAGGTTTTTATGTCAAATAACATCTTACAAGCACTCACTTTACTGAAATCGAAAAAATGGGTCGATTTGACCCATAGCTTTGATAAAGATTCCCCCCATTTTTTTATGTTTGATCCAGCCGAGTTTAAGACACTGTTTGATTATAAGGATGGCTTTTTTGCTCAACAATTCTCTTTTCCCGGCCAATATGGGACTCACATTGATGCTCCCTGCCATTTTGTTCCTAATGCCCGTTATCTTGATGAGCTGGAATTAAAAGAATTAGTTTTACCTTTAATCGTACTTAATCAGTCAGAAAGGGCAAAACAGGATCCTAATTTTTCACTGTCTAAAAAAGATATTCTTAAATTTGAAGAAGAATATGGAATTATTGAGGCAGGTACTTTCGTTGCACTCAGAACTGACTGGAGTAAACGCTGGTCATCTCAGGAAGCCATGGATAATAAAGATGATCGTGGCAATAACCAAATACCCGGATGGGGAATGGATGCCCTAAAATTTTTATTTGAGGAGCGTCATGTTAAAGCCATTGGACATGAAACATTTGATACCGACGCCGCTAAAGATTTCAGAAAGAATAATGCGTTGTTGGGCGAAGATTATGTATTAAAGCAAGATACTTATCAGATAGAACTTTTGGCTAATTTGGACCAGGTCCCTGTACGTGGTGCGATCATTTTCAACATTGTGGCCAAACCTAAAAAAGCATCTGGTTTTCCCGTTCGTTCGTTTGCCATACTTCCGTAACTGCTCCCCGGTGCCGTATCTCCTGAAAAAGGGAAATACGGCGGTATAACTAACTTCAGCTCTACTGTAAGAACAGAAATTTCAGAAGCACGTAAATTCAGACTCGGTCTTATCACTTGGAATGTAAATGTGCCGCTTCTATGCGTTTCGTGCATTAACTCAAGCATTTTTATGCCGATAACGTTGATCGTATCTCAGATACTTTCATTTCCTCTTAAGCGAAGTTCAGATTAACTATATGTCCTTTTCTATTCCCTGTCAGTTGATACAAAAAATGGCCCACCTGTTCTGTGAGCCACTTCTATTCTTATTACAACCTTCTTATTTTTTCTTTTTATTATAAAGCGTTAATCAAGCAAACTTCCCCTTGCCGATGGTGGTATCTGTCCACGCCATTGCAATAGCGACTTTCGCCTTACTATCCAGATTCTCAATGAAACCATTATCCCCCGCTGTCGGGGCAAAACTGCTCATGGCCTGAATCAAAGAATCAACCGCATTATCTGACAATGCAGTAAATTCACGCTCTCCTGATGTATCTTTATTACCCATTTGAGTCACTAATTTGGCACGATGACCATTAAAGTAATCATGAAAGGTCACTGACCCCACCGATTCAAATATACCTTGAGCGGTTTTATCTTGAGCAGGACGATTCACCGACAGCACCAAATCGTATCCGCTGCGCTGGAACCACAGGTTTTGCCAGTCAACGCCG
Organism: Photorhabdus temperata; assembly: GCF_025384845.1. Classification (NCBI taxonomy): domain Bacteria; kingdom Pseudomonadati; phylum Pseudomonadota; class Gammaproteobacteria; order Enterobacterales; family Morganellaceae; genus Photorhabdus; species Photorhabdus temperata. The sequence continues at coordinate 60,413 of NZ_JAJAFX010000016.1, forward strand.
TTGAACAAGATCATATCTTCTGCGCTAATATCGCTAACCCGGTTATCAATCACCTCTGCGCTGACCACAAAGCTGTCTGCACCCGCGCGCCCCTGGAAGTTGTTCTGATAACCGCCCAGTACCAACAGATCCTGACCCTCTCCGCCGTCAAACTGACTGAACTTCGAAATAGCCGCCGCTATCAGGTGATCATCACCTTCTCCACCGTTAATCACCGCATGGTAGCCCATCAGTTTAACCGTATCATTGCCGGAATAACCGTCGATCCGGTTGTCATTACCAAATACTCTGGCAAAGTCATGGCCTTCACCTAAATCAACCCGGTTGTTATTGCCGATGGTCACAGCATAGTCCTGACCTGCTCCGGTATCCACCCGGTTGTAGTTGCCGGAGGTGACAACATAATCCTGCCCGTTACCCGCATCAATAAAGCCACCTTCACCAAAGACAAACGCCTGATCATTACCTTCACCCATAAAAACCTGGTTAATGCGTCCGGCCACCACTGCGGTATCATCACCATTGCCACCAAACATCCAGTTTTCACGTCCCATCAGAACGCCCATGTCATTCCCTTCACCACCAGCAAAGATGTTGGATGTTCCTAATGAGTAATAAACATCATCACCACGACCACCCCAGAAGTTGTTGTTATCGCCCAGATAGGCACCGAGATCTTTACCGTCACCACCCCAGTTGAAGTTATAATTACCCAACGACACATGAATATCACCATCTCCTTGCAGATGACGACTGTTACGCAGGAAATCAAAGGTTTTTTGCCTCATATTGAGCAGATCTGCTGTTAGATTCTCTTTCAAATTGGTCACTAATGATTTCATTTCTGCTTGTTTATCTTTGCTAAACATCGTTGCAAACAGGTTAGGTAAATTCAGCGAATTAAAGCCAAATGCACGTTCTGCTTTGCTATTAGCTTGAGCGCTATCACCGTTGATGCTAACCACAGATCCTTGTCCCTGACCTTCATCAGGCGCTTTCTCTTTCAAACCATGACTTTCCACAAATGTCCTGACGCCATTTTCTCCCATATTGATGCCAGCCTCCAAACTATCCAGCAATTTCTCTGGATCGGTGAAGGCTTTCAGTTGATCACCGCTAAATTCCCTTATCACTGCCAGCATTTCTTTCAGAATAGCCTTGCCATCAACAGGCTTGCCTGTGCGAGAAACAATATGTCCATCTGCGGTGTAGTCCACACCAAAGATATCCGCTAAGGTGGTATCCGCATTTACACCAGCTAATCGGCCAAGCAGCTTATTCTGAAGCTGACGCGGTAAGTCCCCCGGATTATAAGTAAAGGTTGTTTTCGCCATACCCGTTGTCGAGTATTGCTGAGTCATCAAACCAAACAGGGAACCCAGGTTGGTATCCAAAATTGACTGGATGTTGTCACCAAACATAAAGTTCCAGTTACCGGTCGTAACCTGAATATCAGCACCACGCCCCCCAACGGCAAAGTTGAAAGCCAGCTGCTGATTGGCCTGACGGAATTTGTCTGCACGGCTTATTTTGCCCATCTCAATACTATTGCCATTTTCACCCAGCCACTGATTGAACTTTTTGTTCAGTGCTGATTCGGCGTCATACTGCAAGCCACGGCTGCTACGTTCATGTTGTGAGTCCAAATTAAGCAGTGTTTTGTAATCCACGTTACTGGTTTGGTCTAAACCAGACATATCACGCACAAACTTCTTCGCACCGGCGATTGTCCATTGCTGATCTTGTACCGCTAACCAATCCTGCTTTTCACCGGAACGGGCAATACCTTTCAATACGTCAGCAATACGGGTAGCACCATCAAATGGATTGACCAACGGTGGCGTTGGGATGGACTTATCCATCATCACAATCAAGTCATTACTACGACCTTGGTTGAAGCTGATATTACGGTTACCAATAAACATCTGCGCCCCTTCAAGCGCCTGATAGCCGCCAATATCAAAGCTATGTTGGCTATCACCATGACCAATGTGAACCATCACATTGTTGTCACCGAAAGCCAGTGATTTAAAACCACCGGTCCCCACTTTAATACCGACGTTCGATGTACCCCAATTAAGTGCAGTAAACTCTCCGTCACCGACATTCACCTGGATATTACCGGAGTAACTGAGCTGACGATGCGAGTTATCGCTGATGTTAACCTTTTTACGCTTCTGTGGCTCAATGAAAACTTCAGTGTTATCCGCAATCGCCCCTTTGGTAACCGAATCAGTCTCTGTGTAGCCTACTTTAGCGAAGTTGATATCGCTTTCAGCAATACCACGACGAACCTGTTCTGTATGAGTTATCAGTTTATTCTCTGCATTCCAGCTCAAGACGATTTTGTTATCAGGCACGTTGTTAACCCATTGGTTATTTTCGTCACGGGTAAATTTACGGCCTGTTGCGTCAACCGCCACTTCGCTACTACGGGCTGAAACATCACTGCGGATACCCTGTTTATCCAACTCAGTAATAAAGTGACGAGCAAAGCCATTCCGCTTATCATCACTAATCAGTGAACAACCCACCAGGCTGATGTGATCGGGTTTGCTGATGGCCTTTTCGCCCAGCTTGGCGTTCTGATAAAACTGCGTTAATTTCGTCGCCAATTTATCGGCACTGTAACCACTCAGACGGATGTTATTCTGCTCTGACGTATCACGGCCATGACCAACAACCTGCCAGCGTAATTTGTTTGATAATTTAGACAGATCGCCATAAGCAACCCGATATTTACCGTTGGAGTCAAGTTGAATAATCACGCTGGAATCCGGGTGTTTACCCGCCAGATTAGCTGCTGCTCTGGCGACTATCGGGTCATCTTCCATCTGAAGAATGATCTGACCATCAAAGCGAGTTTCACGGCTATCAGTCTGTGGAGTCACTTCCACCGTTTGCCAGGCATCAAGTGGTTTGTTCAGATGACTATCGTCGATAATAACAGGCTCTGTCCCTTTATTTTTGCCAGATAACCCATCTAAATCTTCCAGCGCAGGGCGGTTTTGCGGTTTTACCGCAGCATACTTCTGATAAAACCCCTGAGTTTCTTTAAAAGCGTTATCCAGCGCCTGATTTACCCACGCCTTATCCGATCCCCCAGCAATATCTGCCAGATCCTTATAATTGACGGTGTAGCTGTTCAGTACCTGCTTACGTTCATCACCGGTTGCCTGTAACGCTTTGTAAACCACCAGACTTTCGTTGACGGAATGACCACCATCAAATACCAGAAATGCCAGGGTATTGAGATAGCTCTGACCCTTCGGGAAGTCAGGCTGCTTACTGGCGATATAGTTATTGAGATGAACCATGATATTGGTCGAGCCAGACGCTCCTGTCACCACAGAATGGCCTTGCGCTAACGCATTACCCTCAAATACAGTTTCCCGTCCGGGGATCAGGATCCGCCCGGCAGCGACTTTCCTGCCATACAAGAAGTCATCGTGCTTACCATTCGCAGGCTGGTAAGGCAGCGCCGTACCATAATCGTTAGTCTGCTTTCCTGTTATTTCGACTTTGTACGTAACATCATTTCCGGCAGTGAGTTCAGTACTGGTTGAACGGGCTTTAGTGATCACATCCTGGTAGAAAATATCACCTTCTCTCTTCCAGGCAGCGCTATCCATCCCCATCCCCCGAGTGGTCGCCATTTTTACCGCCAGAAACGGCACCTTAATCACAGAAAAACCATCATCGACTTTAGTCATCATGATCTTGAAATTGGCAAAAGTTGGTTCGTCCAGAAACGCGGTTAACTCAGGCACCCGGCTGAACCAAGGGCGAAAATCCTTATCAATATCCTTGGCAAAAGATTGCATCTTTTCGGCAATTTTTTGGTCACGTTCAGCCCCCTCAGGATAAAAACCACTTATCCACTGTTCAAATTCCTGTACCAAGAAGTTACCTGTTCGTTCAGCGCTATCTTTCGCCTCCGGTGATGCTGTTTTCACCAGTTCATAAGCCAGTTCAGAATCAAAATGGCGGCCGAACAGGTTATCAATATATTGTCCGGTGGCCTTCTCTTTGTTGGCATCAGCCAATAGTTGCTGAGCCAGCGTGTGCAGTTCAGGATGTGCTTGCAACTGGGTGGCAGCATCCTTAAATAATTTGATGGTTTCCTGTTGGGTCACTTGTCCGGTAAGCCAAAGTTCTCTGGCTCGTTCAATCAGAGAGTGACCTTCCGAGATAGCCGCCTGCTGCAACCGGCTGACGAAAACAATAAGGCTCTCACTTTCGGTCTTAGGTGCATCCCGCTCTGCTACAGAGTTAATCTGGGTTAATGGCTTAATTTGTAAATCAGTGAGACGATTAATTTCGCTTTGCGCGATATCGCCTTTCAGGCCCACCACACGCCCGAACCCATCAAAAGATACCTGCTGACCAAACTGTGACACCTGCTCAGGCGCCACAGTGATCCCCAAAATCCCAGCTGATTCAGCTCTCTGAGCCTGAAGATGAGCAACCAGCACCCCCATCTCAAAACGCAAGCTTTTCACCAGCTTACTACGCTGAGTGAATTCCTCGCGATCATGCTGTTGCCAATGAGCCAGCGCGTTCTCAAGCTGCAATACATGCTGTTCATCGGGCCGTTCGACAGTGCTGTTAAAAGCCTCACGTACAGCCACCAGCGCCTTACTAGGCAGATCGGTATTTATCGAACCAAGACGTCTTTTGGTAGAATCAATAAACCGTTTGTCTCCCTTATCCAGTAAGACAAGTTCCAATTCTTTAAGTACAGAAGAACGAGATTTAAGGTTATTTCCTAATCCTTGCAGATCAATACCTGAAATCGTCGGCGTTTTTCTGGTTAACTCTCTGGGTTTATTTAAGGTTGACTCCACAGTGCCATCGGATGATGCTTCGGTAAACATTGACATGATCGAAGCACCGGTATTTTCTGAACGAATACCCTTGTTGAGCTGTAGCCGATTGACTGCCTGTTGCGCATTATTCAAAGCAGCCAAATCTTCTTCTGTTAGTGCCAGATCTTCACTACTCCAACCGTCAGTTTCAGCTTTTGATACAGGATCGATATGACTCTTCGGTGCCTCTATCTCAATTGGTGTATACGCTTTTCCAGACAAGCCGCTGCCAGTCGCCCCGGTACGATCCGGTTTAGCATCATCAGCCTGTTTTGCGCCTTTTGCATTATCCTGCGCCTGAGCCGCTTTATTTGTCGCTGTTGTACTATCACTTTCACCACGCTGTTTCGCTTTTTCATACGCGGTATTGGCGTCACTCGCCGCTTTCTCGGCCCGTTGTTTCTGTAATAATGCCTCTTCTTTTTTCAGCTCTGCTTTTTGCTGAGCGTCTGCAATATCTTCGTCTGCACTATCTACATTCTCAAAGCTTTTGTTTAAACCCGCTTCTGATTTTTCAATGGCTGTTTTTACTGCCTCTCGTTTATTAATAAAGTGCTGCTGTGCATCAACTAATTTTTTCTGTGCGGTAAGCTTGGCATCATTTAATTTATTCTGGGTACTATCTAAATACCCAATAGCAAACCGATTACGCCACTCATCACCTGATTTGCCATCATAATTCCCATAGTTATTAAGCGTATCCATGCCTTGAATCATGGAAAATAGTTCTTTTGTGACTATCCTGGACTCTTCATTTATTGCATCACGCTGTACTTGCCCATTGTTATTCAGCGCATTTTGATTGGTTGATTCTAGTTGGAATTGTGATTTTGAAATTGCTTTAAGCTGTTTATCTTTCTCTTGTTCCAGGAGCTGACGATTTATCTCAGCTTTTTCTTTATCGCTTAACGCATTTTGCGCGGCTTTATCCTGCTTCGCATGTCTGATAACCGCATCAGCTTGTGGTGATGCCTTATCCTGAGCTGAATTAACATTATCTCCAATCTGCAAGGTATTCTGGATAACCCCGGTATCAGGCGTCTCCATCGGGGTTATTGTGCCACTCAAGTTATTAGCCAGATCTGAACTAACTTCATCAATTTTATCCATCTGGAAACCATCAATGGCAGAAACTTCGGTTAAATTAATCGCGCCTCTACCTTTATTGGTTCCAGAAGTACTCGCCTCATCACCATGGATCAGATAATTAATCGCGTGGCTACCTTCCACATTTAACACAGTTTGTTTAATATTCTTAAACAGAGAAGAGAGATTATTACTTTGTGTGTTGCTCTCCGCAATAGAAAGACTGTAGAAATCACCATTACCAACCTTAATCGCCACATTATTGCGTGCGTAGGAGGCATTGATCCCCATACCATCACCAATATGAATATTGGCATTACCTTTGCCTTTCATGATCGCAACATTAAGACCATTCCCGACTTTGGTATTAATGTTATATTCACCCCACGCCGCGTTGACTGAAACTCCATCACCCACTTTGGTATTCACATTCAGCTCGCCATGCGTTGCAGTCACGCTTAAACCATTCCCCACAGTGGTAGTGATATTAGCTTTACCCTTTGCCGCAGTAACCTGTATACCGTCACCGACTTTAGTGACGATATTGCCTTTACTCCACAAAGCATTAAAACTGTCGCCGTTACCTACTTGAATCACAATATTGGCATCAGCTTTGGCAAGCACCACATTATTCCCGTCGCCTACCTTAGTAATGATATTCGCTTTGCCCCAGGCTCCCGTGTAATCATTACCGTCACCAACATGGGTGACAATATTGGCATCGCCCTGAACGACGGTGACTTCTTGCATACCGCCTACTTTGGTAATGATGTTCGCTTTACCTTTAGCGAAATTATAACGTTCGCCATTCCCGACCTGAGTCAGAACGTTGGCCTCACCCCAGACAGCGTTAATACCGGTGCCATTCCCCACTTTGGTAATAATATTGGCTTTACCTGTAGCGAAACCAACGGTTGTACCATCACCAACGTGTGTCATGACGTTACCCACATCGGAAATAAGCAGGCCGACCGTAGTACCATCACCTATTTTCGTCAGAATATTACCTTTACCCAATAGCACGGCAGCAGTCGTTGATGCTCCCATATGAGTGACTACATTAGCCTCAGCCGCAGCCACAACGCCCATAAAACCCTTACCCACTTTGGTGACAATATTGGCTTTACCCAGTGCCAGCACCCCGGTTAAACCGTCGCCAGCATGGGTCATGATATTAGCTTGACCAAACATTGCCGCCAGCGTTGTACCATCACCGCTCCTGGTCATCACGTTCAACTCACCGGCAAACAAACCAATACTTGTTCCACCTCCATCATGGGTGTAGATATTGGCATTACCCACCATTAAGCCGACAGTCAAATCATTACCCACTTTCGTCAAGATATTGGCTTGCCCGATCATAGCGGCAAATGTTTGACCATTACCGACATGGGTCATCACATTGGCCTCGCCTATCATGGCTGCCAACGTCATGCCATTACCCACTTTGGTGGCGACATTGCCTTTGGCCAGCATCAGGGCAACACTCATCCCATTTCCAACATGAGTAAACACATTGCCGGCGGCTACCATCAGTGCCAGCGCATTGCCATCCCCCACTTTGGTAAAGACATTACCCATCCCTCCCATCAGCGCCCAGTCATCACCTTTGCCAACATGGGTAAAGATGTTGCCTGCACCAATCATGGCCGCAATCGCGGTTCCGTCCCCAACTTTAGTGAAGATATTGCCTGCGGCCCCCATCACACCCAGTGTCTGATGGTGACCAACATGGGTAAACACATTACCAATACCGAACATAATGCCGGTAGTATCACCGTTGCCTACTTTGGTCAGGATATTGACACCCCCCAACATCACACCCTTCGTACTACCGTTACCAATGTGAGTAAGAACATTCGCACCACCGCCCATCACCGCAACAGCATCACCTCTCCCTTTTTTGGTCAGGATATTGGCACCGCCCAGCGCAATCGCTGTGGTATCTGACATTTCATTATCACCCGTAATATGCGTGATAATGTTGGCTCCACCGAGCATACCGGAAACCAGATGACCTGCTGCAAGCTTGGTCAGTACATTGGCCCCTCCCACTAATACCGCAGAGACTTTCCCTTTACCTTTCTGGGTCATGACGTTAAAACCGCCCGCCCCTAACCAATTCGCGCTGCCATCACCTATTTGGGTGTGGGTGTTGTACCCCCCCAACATGATAACCCGACTGTCACCATGACCTTGATGGATCGAGATATTACCAACCGCCAGAAGATGAGCCAGATACTGCCCGTCACCGATTCGAACCAGCACATTTGCCGCACCGCCGGCGTTAACATCCATTTCTCCACGCTGGTTTTGATGAACGAGAACATTCGCCAGACCGATACCCCGGAACCACAGGTTGCCCTCTTTACCACTTTTCACGATGACGTTGGCAGCACCTGCGCCTTCAAAATGCGTATTACCGAATCTCGAACTATGAAGAATGACGTTAGCAATCCCATCACCTTCAAAATTAACATTGCCACGTATCACACTGGATTTAATAACATTTCCACCACCCATACCGCTAAAATTAACATCACCGATGCTATCACCGATATTTGAAGATGATTTCACCAATTCCCGATGACTATCCTCTTCAATATGTTCTAAATGCTCAGAGACACGGCGTACAGTATCGACTTGATATTTAAGGTTAGTTAGTGAATATCCCTTCGCCTCCATCGAACTATAACCATTTGCAGGTGAAAAATCTTCATTGGCCAAATTACTGGTATGGTCGCCTGCTTTGTACCACGCACCGGCATAATATTTCAGCTCTCCGGTTTTAGGATCATTTTTCAACTCCACCATGATCACTTTGGTATATGACTCGACATATTTGGCATAGACATAAGCATTTGATCGACAATTCGATTTCACCGCTGAAACATCCAATACCAAACCATCAGAATGGATTGCACGCCCATGCATTTTTGCATCAATCAGCGTGATATCTTCTGCTTTAGCGGTGGTTCCGCTGGCATAAGTCACCCATTGATTTTCCTGCAAATCTTCTTCAACAGTATGCTGAATAGTAATGGGTTGATAATGTTCAAAGATTAAATTGAAAAGACGGTAATCATTATCATTGTTTATATAAGCAAATCCATTCTCTAAAGAGATATCTTCCGTAGCAAGATTGTTGAGTTGATTACCATTTTTACGCCATGAAGTGGCGTAATAACTCAGTTTACCGGTTTCAAGATCATTTCTCAGCTGAACTTTACTGATCTTAGTATACATTTCATCAGCAAACGCAAAGAGACAAGTATTAGGCTCAGTAGTTGATTTAATTCCTGTCACTTGCTGGGGTTTCTGGACTCCCATCTTCGCCGTTGTTAATACAATTTCTTTAGCTTTGGTGTATTCCAACGCTTTATCATATGAATCGCTATCTTCACCTATTCTTGATATTTCATTATAACCACCGGCACCGGAGAAACTGATATTACCATGAGCTATATTAGAATAAATTTTGTTATAACCACCTGCGCCTTCAAATTCGATATTACCGCGAGTCTGTTCATATTTATCTTTACTTTCTCGCAAGCGTTCAATGCGGTTTGATACTCCTGCACCATGCAAGATAATATTGCCTTCTCTCCCTTTACGAATAATGTGGTTATCAATCCCTGCACCTGTGAAATCAATATTACCGCTTTCAACCCGTGAGCTGATGCTATTTGCCGCCCCCCCGCCAGCGAATTTCACATCACCGTAGCTTTCCTCATAGTAGTCATACCAGGTACGGTCAATTTTGTTGCCAGCACCGGCTCCGGTAAAGTTTAAATTACCCTGATTAGTTTCATGCCATAACTCGTTATAACCGCCGACACCTTTAAACGTCACATCACCGGATTGTCCTTTACGACTCAGGTTGTTATAAGCAGCGGCCCCGGAGAAATTTAGATTACCGTTGCTTCCTCGATGATCCATAGAAACACCACCCGCCGCGCCAGCAAATGAAATATTGCCATTACCGTTTTTATCAATACTTGCGTAACCTGCGGCGCCATGTACATTCAGATCACCGTCAATACTCACTATTTTTAAATATCCTGCACCACCATCTACAGCCTTATCGCCAGAACTGGCATAGATTGTTGCCCCTAGCGAACCAACAGTAATATGATCATCTCCTCCTTCAGCATGAATCACTCCCCCTACCCCAATAGCGACAATATTATTACCATCATCATCATCTTGATATTTCCCGGTAAAGAAATATTCTGTACTGCGGTTTGATGATTTCCCCATAAACAATCCCTTAATTTAGTTGAGGTTAAATAGAAAAACACTGCATTTGGTGGATACAGCCGTTGTTTTGAGAATCTAATGTCCCGTGAACGATACAAATCCTCTGACCTTTCCACGGAAAAAAACAATGACAGCAATCAATCAGATATTCTTTTATATAATCTGTTTTAATTCAGGCTGATTGCTGTTTTCAGTCATTTTTTGGGCTATTATTTTTCTAAATAATGAAATAAAGAGAAAAACCGCCTCGTTATAACTGATATCAGAGATGATTTATTCAAATTTTTTAAACATATTCCGTCCCCAAAAAGAAATTTATTCACAAAGATAACAAAAATATTAAGCTCAGAGACATAATGAGCTTATATATCTATAAATACGGTTAAATGAATAAGTGGAATAAAATAATATAGGGCAAAAACTCAAAATCAATATTTATACACAAGAAAGTCTGTTTACCCCCCATATATTGCCCCATATCCCCACATTGATGTTCAAAATGCAATAAGACAATAAAAATAAACCACAACAAGAACCAAACGTAACTAACTGCTTTAATTTAAATTATTAAATGATTTTTTCATAAATCAAATAAATAAAGCCAAATTATTAACATTTTTACATCAAGAATACAGGGAAATTTAACTTACTTATTTGGAATAAAACATCTATCGCAAGAAAATAACAGAACACATCCAGCAGTCTTATCTAAATAAATACGACCAATAAATACAAAACAACTAACCAAAATAGGTTATGCTGATAACGGTATTGGATTAACTGGTTTACACTATAGCCTCCATCTGGGTATGGCGGTCAGACGCTATATGCTGGTCCGGACAAAAAAGAGCATCGTAGATAAAACAAGATCAAAAATTGATGCACAGGTCACATTTCCACACTTCATGAAACCGATTACATGAAACAAATAACACATCTCACATTCCATTCGAAACAAATTCATTATCTTAATGTAATAACCTATACAAAACTGGAGTTTAAATAAAATGGTATATCTAATCTGGCACTAAAATAGTGTAACAATCGTAGCAATACGATTACTTCTGATTATTGGGTAGCTCACCATAGAACGAATCACTGTCTTTGTTCATTACTGAAATATTTTTTTATTTATATTTTTTAAGGTCACATATGAGTCAAATTACCCCTCAGTTAACAAATATGTGGGATAAAAGTCATGAATCATGGTTTGTAAAAGATAAAGAATTCCGTTTTATGTATGCAAATCCAGTGTTTATTAAAGTAAACAAATTACCTGAAAATTTTAATGTTATAGGATATACTGATAAAGAATTACCTACACTGTTTAATAATTTTGCTCACCTTTTTGAAGAACATGACCGTAAGGTTTTACAGTCTATGCAGAAAGTATCATCTATTGGGGCTTATCTGCCGGACAATGGTCAAAAACTTAAATCCTATTCTTGTGACAAATACCCGTTAATGGATGAAAATAATCAATGCATGGGGATAATTGGTCATGCTAAAGCCATAAACCATTTTTCGCTATACGATTACATTAAAAATGACTCATCTACCTCTGTTAGACTCAGCCCCCCTAATAATATATTGACAGCGAAAGAGTGGATAATAATTTTTTTATTCTGTCGTGGTGTCAGCAATAAGTTTATCGCCAATGAAATGAAGATTTCATGCCGTAGCTTAGAAAAATATTTTAAAATCATCTATGATAAATTATCAATTGGATCAATGACTGAATTGAGGTTATTGTGCAAAGAGAATAATTATGATCTCTATATTCCGCCCAAATACTCTCAAGCTACAGGCCATTTTTTGCTATAAAAGATGATGCCTGCGCCCCTATACACCCTGTCATTTAATCAGCTTTCCCTGATTTAGTGACAGGGAGAACGGGCAGCTTTCAATACATGCCAATTATAACTAAACCATTCATGCAAGATTATTCAAATAAGTCCGATTCATATTATTCGCTTACAATGAGGTACATAAATCCTTTCATGATAATCTGAATAAATTAAGCTATGATCCCCCGTTTCACATTTGTCATTGATTACATATACCCAATAGATTTCATGTTGCAGCGCGGCGGCAAGTGAACGCATCCCCAGGAGCATAGATAACTATGTGACTGGGGTAAGTGAACGCAGCCAACAAAGCAGCAACGTGAAAGATGAAGGGTATAAACTGCTGAGGAGAGGAATATGGCTACAATGAAAGATGTAGCACATCAAGCTGGCGTATCCGTGGCTACCGTAAGCCGGGTCATCAATAACACGGCCTATGTCGAACCGGGTACTCGTGAACGTGTCGAAAAAGCAATGCGTGAATTCAACTATCACCGAAATTCTGCTGCGCTTGCTCTGGCAAAAAGATGCGGGGATATGTTGGGTTTACTCACCGGTAACCTGGCTGATCCTTTTTTTTCCCGTTTAGCGCGCGGAGTTGAAGAAATTGCCCGAAAAAAAGGGGTAAAACTGATGGTTTGTAGTGGTGGGCATCAGGCTGAACTTGAGAAATCCGCCTTAGATTTTTTAATCAATCAAGGGTGCGAAGCGATAGTGGCACATACCACTCGAATGAGTGATACAGACATATTACGTTATGCAGCACATACGCCAGCATTAGTGATTGTTAATCGATATTTGCCTGCCATCGCCAACCGGTGCATCTGGTTAGATAATGTTAGCGCTTCGCAGGCGGCTACTCACTATCTTATCCAAAATGGTCATCGAAAAATCGCCTGTGTAACGGCAGACCTGCCTATTGATGATAGAAAACTCCGCCTGGAGGGATATTATTCTGCAATGACTCATGCGGGTATTACCGTACCTGGCAATTGGGTTATCAGCGCTCCATTTGACGAAAAAGGCGGAGAGTTGGCAGCAGAAAAGCTCTTAGGCAGCGGCATCAACTTTACTGCCGCAGTGACATTCAACGATGTTATGGCTGCCGGCATGATGCGAGCCCTGCATCAACGGAAAATCAACTTACCTGAACAACTGTCGATTGTTGGGTTTGATGATATTGTCCCGGCGCGATATCTCTACCCCTCTTTAACGACTGTACACTACCCAATAGAAAGGATGGCACGGCGAGCTGCTAATCTGGCGTTACAGCTCAATGCCCAGAAAGAACCCGCCCCACAAATGAATATGTTCTCAGCCGAACTCGTAATCAGAGATTCTGTTTTTTCCATAGGATAATCACATACAAAACAAGCGTAAAAAACGATACACAGATCGCATTTTCATGCTTCATGAAACCGGTTACATGGACAAGTCACATCTCTCACATTCCATTCGAAAAAAATTTATTATTCTTTCTCAATAACATATCCGAAATAGGGATTTTAAATGGATAACAAAAAAAAGCTTAATCTGGGACTCGCTATGCTGCCGATCGTAGCAATGCTCCTACTTCTGGTTATTGGCTATGGTCAACTGGGACTGCGCATTGAGTCCTTATTACTCATATCAGCAGGAATAGCGGCTGCCTTAGCGTATTGGCAAGGCTATCGCTGGAATGACATTATTGATTCCATTGTGGCAAAGCTAGCTAAAGCAATGCCGGTGATCATGATATTGATTTGCGTAGGGGGACTAATCGGAACCTGGATGATCAGCGGAACCATACCTTATATGGTTTACTGGGGCTTAAAACTGATTAGCCCACAATATATACTCATTGCCGCCTTCTTTATCACGAGCGTTATCTCAGTCTGTACCGGTACATCGTGGGGTGCAGCCGGAACGGTGGGTGTTGCTCTAATGGGGGTAGCCGCAGGTCTTGATGTGCCTTTGGCTGCCGCCGCAGGTGCGGTTGTTTCAGGTGCATATTTCGGCGATAAAATTTCACCTTTATCTGATTCAACTAATTTCGCCGCCATCGTCGCCGATACCGACCTTTACAGCCACATCCAACACCTGATGTATACCACTATCCCAAGCTTTATTTTAGCGGCGACTGTCTATCTTATCGCTGGTCATACAAGCTCAGTAGGTAGCGTCGCAACACCTGAAAAAATCACAGACATCATTCAATCTCTTGAAAGCCTTTATCACTTCAATTTATTACTGATTTTGCCACCGGTACTGGTTTTATGGGGTGCAATAACAAAACGTCCGGTGATACCCGTTATGCTGGCTGCATGTGCATTGGCTATTGCGATCGGCATAGGTCTTCAGGGATTCACACTTAAGCAGGGCCTTAATGCGTTGATAGATGGCTTTAATCTCTCAATGTTCTCTGACCAGGGGCACAACATCACTGGGGTCGTTAACGACATCCCACGTTTGCTCAATCGCGGTGGCATGTTCTCAATGATGAGTACCATCCTGTTGGTATTTTGTGCATTTTCGTTTGCCGGCGTTTTGGCGCTCACTGGCGCCCTGACCACCATCATTAATCATCTTCTGCAAGCGATTCACACAACCGGACAACTTATCGCGGCAACCGTAGCCACAACCATTCTTGTGACCGGCGCCACCTGTGACGGAAAACTGGCTCTTCTCATCCCGGCAGAGCTCTTCAAAGGGGCCTATCGCCGCTTGGGCCTGGATAATAAAAACCTGTCACGGACAATAGAAGATGCCTGTACCGTCATTGAGCCACTCATCCCATGGACTGCCGCGGGTATTTACATGGCAACGACTCTGGGTGTCAATACGCTTGAGCTGCTGCCTTGGGCTATCCAGTGCTACGCCGCCGTCTTTTTTGCGCTCATTTATGGCTTTACTGGTTTCGGTATTGCAAGAGTCGCACCGGAATATTCCCAGAAGAATAAGGAAAGCCAACATGAAACCGCATGATTTCAATCAAATAATCGATCGCCACAATACAGGCTCTGTTAAGTGGGACTTTTTGGATCGTTACCTGCAATTGAACCAAACTGATCTTCTGCCGATGTGGATTTCTGATTTCGATTTCCAATGTCCGGAAGAAATCCGACAAGCACTACACACCCGAGTCAACCACGGCATTTTCGGTTATAGCGAACGCGACGATAACTATTACCAGGCAGCAATAGACTGGTTTTCAAAACGCCACCAGTTAACCTTATGCCGGGATTGGTTCACTTCAATAGAAGGTGTCATACCCGGGCTGGCTTTGCTGCTCCAGATGCTCAGTAAACCGGGTGAAGGAGTCGTGGTACAAGGGCCCTATTATGGCTCATTCGCCAAAATCATCACCATGAACGACAGGGTGGTTATTGAAAACCCGCTACTTGAAAGTCCTAAAGGTTATCAAATTGACTATGGTCATTTAGAGCAAGTGTTGGAGCAACACAGACCGCCTTTGCTTCTGTTATGTAACCCACACAATCCTACTGGCCGATGCTGGAATCACGACGAATTGACCCGACTATTAACGCTCTGTAAAAAGTACGGTGCAACGGTAATTTCTGATGAAATTTGGGCTGATTTGATTTTACCTGGGAAAACATTCACCTCAGTACTGCATCTGGGGAACGAATGGCATAGCAACGTCATTGCCGCGACCTCAGCAAGTAAAACATTTGGACTCTCATCACTTCGAATATCGAACTTTCTCATTCCCGATCCCGGCCTTCGGCGTGCCTTTAATGATCGATTAAACGCCCACGGATTAGATGTATTTAACTCGCTATCGATGACTGCGGCCACAGCAGCCTATCAACATGGAAGTCTATGGCTTGATGAGCTACAAAATCACCTGGCTGAAAACCGCCGCTGGTTGGAGCAAGCTATAGCGCATACTGTCCCTTGGTGCCAAATGACCAAAGCCGAAGGCACCTACCTGGCTTGGTTGGATTGCCGCGCTTTAGGTCTGGATGATGATGCTCTCCAGTTGGCCTTGCTACAGAAAGCGAAAATAGCCGTTTCAATGGGACGGAATTTTGGCGATAGGGGAAAAGGATTTATTCGGGTAAATTTGGGTTGCCCTCGTCAGTATCTTGAAAAGGTGATCACCGGTTTAATTCAGTTAACACCATAAAATAAAAATACAATATTATATCGGCATCCGATAATGGCGAGATAATGGCAAAAAGCCGGATAAGCGCAGTATATGACCAAACCGCGCTTATCCGGTTGTATTCTTTATTTAAATCGGCGTTAAGCGTTTCTTTGTACCCTAAATCGTTGTTGTATTTATTTCCCAGAATGATGCTTCCATCAGAATTATTTCTGACTGTCCATTGGCTACATAGACATGTAGCCAGAATCCCCGAAAATTTCTCTATATCTGGTAATTTACTAATAAGCACGCTGCTATATCATAAAATAAACCAAAAATAGAATATTCACTTTTTTATTTGGCTTTATACGGCATAAATTTGTAAATATTGTATTTTATAGTTGAGCCTGTGTTATCAAAAGGGATTAGCCTTATTAGGAAAAAGTGCAGTGAAGATGATATTGTTCATGTCATTGAGGATATAATTAATATGTGAGTGTGAATTGATTAATATCTAAAATTTTATGGCGTACTTAACTAAATTACGGGAGTTTTCATGAGTAAAAGAGATGATATAATCCAAGGAAGATTAGTTTATACCGAAAAATTAGGATGGGTAGATACGGGACATGCTAAAGGTAATGATGCCAGAATGTTAATGGCTGCTATAAACTCAGGTGATGATACTAAAGAATCATACTTCACCATTAAGTACACACAATACATGGGGCTTGGATTAAAATATGGTACATCTAGAATAACAAGATGGAAAGTAAGGAGAGGATTATCTTTAAATGATAAAAAAAGAGTTGCTCTTACTATTATGATGTATACAACTCATCTATTTGAAGCACACCAAGATTCATTTCCATTTAATTGGTATACAGATAGTGGATACAGTGGTGAGGATTTGGTTTCAAATTTACTTGGTTTTTATCAGGCTATTCTTCTTTGCCTACGTTTCTTAATACTATACCCCCCATAACTGATATAGACAGGAGTCATTTGCTAATACATCTTGATAATAAAACAGGATATAACATACATGTAGTAAGAGATGTGGGGATTGAACTTGAATAAGGTTATCAAAATTACATTTATTGCTCTGTTTTTTTTAGGGCTGATTTTTACTATTCCTATTTTATTTGTAGATAACCATCTCTCATATACAAAAAATAACTTTATCAAATATAATTTTTTTACCTTTGATGAAATTAAAAACATCCCGATTATTTCAAATAATTATATTATATCTTATGACTCACCAGATGGGGTAAAGCCAATGACTAATTCAATTCTATTTTCAAATGTAAATCCAAATCGTAAAATAGAATTGACAAATTATGTTGAAAAATTAGGTTATATAAAAGATATAAACGCATATTGGAATACAGATGGAAGTGAATCTTGGCGTAAAGGAGATTTGTTTATACAGATAAAGCAAAATAGTACTGAGCGTACCATTTTATTTTCAGTTGAAAAGAATTAAAATACATTATCTTCTATTATACTGTAATCTGATGTGCCAGCGATGTGATGTGTCCATGTTATGCTATCATATAAAATTGTTAGGCAGATTCGACTAATAAATGCAATTTTTCAATGGGACGGAATTTTGGCGATAGGGGAAAAGGATTTATTCGGGTAAATTTGGGTTGCCCTCGTCAGTATCTTGAAAAGGTGATCACCGGTTTAATTCAGTTAACACCATAAAATAAAAATACAATATTATATCGACCTCTGATAATGGCAAAAAGCCGGATAAGTGCAACCTATTACCAAATCGCGCTTATCCGGCTGTATAGAGATTACTTTCGATGCAAATCACGCATCATGGCTTCACGTAAGATAGCATTAAGCCTCGTCTGATAACCTCTTCCTGGTTTTTTAAGCCAAACCAATACATCAGCATCAATCCTGACTGATGCTTGTGTTTTTACCGGACGATAGAACTGCCCCTGTGCGGCTTTCTTCCAGAAATCTTCATTCAGCAACGCGATGTCACTGTAATCAATATCACTATCAGACTTGCCGGACAGCGCTTTAAGTTCAGATTCCCGTTTTTCAGTCAGAGGCGGCAATTCGCTTCGTTTGTATTTAACCATGCTCATAACGTTTCCTCTCATTCCGCTCTGCTTTTCGTGCACTGATAATACGAATAACCTCGGTACCATCTTCAAACCGTATCGTATGAGCGACCAGAACAACCACACATTCTTTCACTGTTCCAATCGTCTGCCAGCGATATTCACCATTTTCAAAACGATCCTGCAATGACAGATGAAAAGGGTCATCAAAAACAAGAGCCGCTTCTTCAAAACGAATCCCGTGCTTACGGAAATTTGTTTCCGCTTTAGTGAGGTCCCATTCAAACTCAAGCTCCATCTTCACACCATAAAATACATTTTTGTATATACATTTTTATTCTAGTGTACACGACATTGCATCGCAAGTGAGGAATTTACCATAACACCTGTTACAGAAACCGCCTCAACGCCCCTCAAATCGTGGATTCTCCACCTTCCGGCCATCCCCTATTTACTGGCGGTGGAATATTGAGTCGTTTTTTAAGCTGATAATAAGGAACAGGTCATGATGTAGAGTCATGACTGCAACACAGTGCCGGTGTAATGTTTCAATGGAACGGAATTTTGACGATAAGGGAAAAGGGTTTACCCAGATAAATTTGGGCTGCCCTCGTCAGTATCTTGAGAAGGTGATAACCGGTTTAATTCAGTTAACACCATAAAATAAAAATACAATATTATACCACTACCCAATAATAGCGAAGAGTCGGATAAGTGTAGCATGTTACCAAATCGCACCTAATCCGATTGTATTCTTTGTTTAAAGAGAAATAAATTTTCATCCTTACAAAACACCACCGAATTTTATTCAATATATGTAGAAAATCTGCCTATCAAAATCATGCCTGATGTACAAAGAGAATTCTCATTTATTAAAAATTCTGCTCGTACCTCAGACATTAAATTCCCTTCTCATTAACTTTGTCATGAGAAGTTCAAGTAAATTTTTACGAATAATAATTTACTTAAAATACCTGCTTGGCCATATTTCAGATGGCTCACAATTCAAAATGGTAGCAATAATCCGCTCCCCCTTGGGCCATGGGCGGTGTAAAACATTTGATAAAGTCGATGATGCAAGCCCTGCTTCTCTTGAAACTGCCGCCAACGATGTTCCTCGTTTTTTCAGCGCCGCAATAATATCAGCTTTATGCCAATCGTGTCTTTCGATCATTCCTGTTTCCTTCCTCAGTTTGGTTATACAAGGTACTATGCCCATATCCACTTCCTATTATCAGACCAATGTTTTTATGTTGTTACAGCTTTTCCCCTGGGTCCGCACTGGGTGCGGAATACTAAAAAAATAGCTGTGCTAAGACGTCAAACCCCGCAAAGCACAGCAAATTCTCCGATATAGAAAGAGAGATGATTGTTGTTTTAAATGTTACATCTAATTACAGAAGTTTAGTTATTCTTAAAAAAGTTGGAATCGTACTAAATACTTCAATCAACCTTTTAAGGTAATCCTTTAATTGAGTAGTATGGCTCATGCTGAGTTAATACAACCAATTGGCGTACAAAGTGCAGTGATATTGCAAAACTTATATTAACCTCACTACTAAGTATTTACTACTTATTTAAACAAGAATAATTGTTGCAAGCCATTCGTTTAGATAAAAAATAAACACAGACAGCATGTAAAACCCGAAATATACACTTAATACAAGAGAGGTTATTTGTTTATCTCACTGTTCGGATCACATGAGAAATGTGTTCAGAAACTATCGTTTTTTTCAAAACACGGGCAAGAATTGCTCTTTCTTACAAAGAAGAGTAAATAAAAAAGTTTAGTAAAATGGCTATCAAGCATTAGGACAAATAACTATTTATCCATTGACAACGAAAAAGGTTACAGATGACTTCGGACACAATCTGCACTTATTTACCGTTGATAACACACACTTTATCGCTAAAAGACGCCAGATATCAGGTGCAACAGCGAGCACAGCAACAGTCTCGTACCATTTCTTCAACAAACCATAAAACAGTTTTCACATAAAATAATAAATATAGTTATATTTCTATTAATTTAAAATAACAGCATTAAATAGTAAAAAATCAATTAATAAATATACGATTTTTGACGAGAAAGTTATTATCTTCTATTATATAACGGCCCACTTGAAGCGTAATCGGCAAACAACATTTTCAAATAATAATTTAAATAAAGATTTAGGAGCTGTTATGTCAAACATCAAAAGAAACCCCAGTAACATCACATCACAATTAACTCAAATGTGGGACAGAAGTAATGATCCCTGGGCAGCTAAAGATCTGCAATCAAGATTTATTTACGCGAATTCTGCTTTTTATCAACTGCTTAACCTGCCTGAAGATTTCGATATTATAGGGCTTTCTGCCAGTGAATTACCCTCACCTATCGCCGAATGTGCAGAAGAATTCCACCGTCAGGATCAAAAAGCCATTCAAACTATGCAACGGGTCACATCACTGGAAACCCATCTGCTTGGAGAGCATAAAGTTAAACAAACCTATCTTTGTGACAAATATCCCCTTTGTGATGAAAATGGTGATTGCATGGGGATTATTTTACATATGTACAAAGCCCAGGATTTTTCTACTTCTTACTATTATGAAAAAACATCTCCGTCAACCCTGCAATTTATCCCACCTAACAACATACTGACGCAAACCGAGTGGGAAGTTCTTTTTCTGACTCTGCGTTCTCAGGATGAGGAGAGCATCAGTAAAGAATTAACCATCAGTACAGAAGATGTTATTAATCATATTCAGTCTATTTATCAAAAATTTAATTTACTACCCCATATGGAATTAGAAGATTTCTGCAAGAAAAATAATTACCACCTTTACGTTCCTGAAAGATTTTTCACTATTGGTAGCAGGGAATTATAAATTTAACCCACTAGCTATTAATTACACAATAGGGCTTGGTCATGAACAAAACCAATAAGCTAATTATCTCACCTCAAGTCATTAATACAATGCAGCAAAGTAATGAGCCCTGGGGGATAAAAGATCAGAACTCATGCTGGATTTATGGCAATGAGTCAGTTAAGTATCTTCAAAATCTACCAAACTCATTTGATTATGAAGGATGTTTTGATGACGAGCTCCCTTGGGCTGGAGCAGAATTTGCAAAAGAACACGTAAATCATGATAAAAGCGCAATGACAAAAGGGCAAAGGGTATGTTCACTTGAAACACATAAGTATAGAAATGATAAATTTCTGTCATCTTATTTTTGTGAAAAATACCCACTATATAATGATGAAAAAGAATGCATAGGAACTCTTTTTCATGCATGGAAAGCCATGGACTTCTCATTAACCCGTTTTTATCATGGTAAACTCCCAAGCTCTATTCTGTTCCAACCTCCGACTGATTTATTTACTCAACGGGAATGGGATATTATCTTCCTATCATTACAAAAATATACCAGTAAACAAATGGGCCGGCTGTTAGATATCTCCTATCGTACGGTTGAAACCCATATGGCTCGGATATACAAAAAGATTGGCATTAATTCCTGTTATCAATTGGAAGAATATTGTCGCTTTAATGATTATGATCTTTATGTGCCAGAGAGGTTTGTACGCCCAGAAAGCAAAATGTTTATTTAAATTTCAAATTATCATGGAGTTTTCATGAAGAACTATACAATATCGCCTCAAATCATCAACATAATGGAAATAAGCAATGAACAGAGGGGAGTAAAAGATAGTTCTTCATGCTTTATTTACCATAATTCTGTAACAAAAAGATTTATTCATAATGTATTGTCAATAGGAAGTCACAAATTTAAACCACTAGCCATCAACTGTACAATAGGATTTAATCATGAGTAAAACTAACAATCTAATTATTTCACCTCAAGTGATTAATACAATGCAGCAAAGTAATGATCCTTGGGGAATAAAAGATAGGAATTCATGCTGGATTTTTGGTAATTCAGGAGTGAAAACTCTTCAGAATCTTCCAAATGTATTTGATTATGAAGGCTTGTATGATGACGAGCTCCCTTGGGACGGGGCTGATTTTACACAAGAATACGTTATTCACGATAATATCGTGATGGAAAAAGAAAAAAGAATATGCTCACTTGAGACCCATATATATGGGAAAGATACATTTCTATCATCTTATTTTTCCGAGAAATATCCGCTATATAATGATGAAGGCGAATGTGTCGGAATCATTATACATTGCTGGAAGGCTCAGGATTTCTCATTAACCCGTCTATTTCATGGTAAACTTCCGGCATCTATTCTATTCCAACCACCGACTGATTTATTTACGCAACGGGAATGGGATGTTATCTTCCTCTCCTTGCAAAAATATACCAGTAAGCAAATGGGCAAAATGTTGAATATCTCCTATCGCACTGTTGAAACCCATATGGCACGGATATACAGAAAAATTGGCGTTAATTCCTGTTATCAACTGGAAGATTATTGTCGCTCTAATGATTATGATCTCTATGTGCCAGAAAGATTTGTGCACCCAGAAAGCCGAATGTTTCTCTAAATCAAAAATTATAAAGGAGTTTTTGTGAAGAAGAACTATGCAATATCACCTCAGATTATCAACACAACGGAAATAAGTAATGAACCGTGGGGAGTAAAAATAGTTCTTCTTACTTTACAAACGCATACCAGTAAGCAAATGGGGTGATTGTTAGATATATCTTATCGTACAGTCGAAACCCATATAGCACGGATATATAAAAAGATTGGGATTAATTCCTGTTATCAATTAGAAGGAATATTGTCGCCTCAATGATTATGATCTCTATGTACTAGAAAGATTTGTACGCCCAGAAAACAGAATATTTTTTTAAATTTCAAACTATCACGGAGTTTTTATGAAGAGTTATGAAATATCAGCTCAAATTATTAACACAATGGAATTGAGCAATGAACCATGGGGAATAAAAGATAGTTCTTCATGTTTTATTTACGGTAATTCTGTAACAAAAAAATTTATTCATAATTTTAAGGAATCATTTGATTACGAAGGACGTTATGACCATGAACTTCCCTGGGGTGGCGCTGAGTTTGCAAAAGAATTCATTAATCAAGATAAAAAAGTGATAGAAAACGGGGAAAGAATATGCTCGCTTGAAACACATATATATGGAAAAGAGCAAATATTGTCATCTTATTTCTGTGAAAAGATGCCTTTTTATCATAAGGATGGTAACTGCATCGGAATTATGTATCACGGTTGGGAAGCCAAAGAATATTCATTAACCCATCTATATCAATATTATAATGAGTTACCAGCATCTATTATATTTCAACCACCAAGTGCTATCTTTACTCAACGTGAGTGGGATATCATTTTTTTCTTTCTACAAAAATGCACCAGAAAACAGATTGGACAGAAATTGAATATTACTTATGATGCCGTTGAAACATATATGACTAGAATATATAACAAGATAGGTATTAACTCCAGTCAACAATTGGAAGAATACTGTCTGACGAATAATTTTCATCATTATGTACCAGAAAGATTTTTATTATCCTAAAAATCGGATTACCAAATGATTCTTGGCAATAAAACTTAGAATCTATCCTGACTGGCATAATTATTGTGGAGCCTTCTTGCAATAGTGAACATGGACAGTGAGCAGAAACCGGAACGTACACGTAGTATGTAAAGAGTGATTCGCTTCGTTTACCTTTTTAGCCATATTAAAAATGTGTTCAAAATTCTCGTTTTTTTCATAACACTGTCCAGACTTGCTATTTAATTACAAATTAGAGTAAATAAAACAGTTTAGTAAAATAGTTACTAAGCATTAGAAAAAATAATAATTTATCGATTAATAGCAAAGCAGACACTGATGATTTCTAGCATAATCTGCAATTATTTATTATTGATAATACATACTTCCCAGCCAGAAGATGACCAATATCAAATGCAACAACAAGCACAGCAACGGCCCAAACCATTTCTTTAACAAAAAATTAAAACAATTTTCGTATAAAATAATATATATAGTTATATTAATTACGATTAAAAATCGCATCATCAAATAGTAAAAAATAAATTAATAAACATACGTTTTTTGACGATAAAGTTATTATCCTTTATTATAGAACAGCTCATTTGAAGCATAATCGGCAAATAAAAATTTCAGATGATAATTTAAATAAAGATTCAGGAGTTACTATGTCAAATATAAGAGAAAATCCCAGCAATATCGCACCACAATTAACTCAAATGTGGAAGAGAAGTGATACCCCCTAGGGCTAGGGAACCAGAGCTCTACAATTAAGATTTATTGATTTTTGTCAAAGATTCAATCTTCTGAAAATTTCTTATTACAGGATTTAATCATGAGTAAAACCAGTAAGCTAATTATTTCACCTCAAGTGATCAATACCATGCAACAAAATCATGAGCCTTGGGGAATAAAAGATCAAAATTCATGCTGGATTTATGGCAACCAGACATTTAAGCATATTCAAAATCTTCCAAATTCATTTGATTATGAAAGATTTTTTGACGACGAAATTCCTCGGGATAGCGTTGAGTTTGCAAAAGAATTCAAAAATCATGATAAAAGTGTCATGACCAAAGGGCAAAGAGTATGTTTACTTGAAACACACAGATATGGAAAAGATAAATTTCTGGCATCTCATTTTTGTGAAAAACATCCAATATATAACGACAGAAAAGAGTGTACAGGCGTTATTTTTCATGAATGGGAAGTTCAAGACTTCTCATTAACCCGTCTATACCATAGCAAATTTCCAGCATCTATTATGTTCCAATCACCGGCTGATTTGTTTACCCAACCGGGATGTGATATTATTTTCCTTTTCTTACAAAAATATACCGGCAAACAAATGATCAAAATATTAAATATCGCCTATCATACTGTTGAAACCCATATGGCTCGGATATATAAAAAAATTGGCATTAATTCCTGTTATCAATTGGAAGAATATTGTCATCTTAATAATTATGATCTCTATGTGCCAGAGAAATTTTCACAGGAAGAAAGAAGAATGTTTATTTAAAATTACCACGGAGTTTCTATGAAAAACTATACAATATCACCTCAGATTATCAACACAATGGAAATAAGTAATGAACCGTGGGGAGTCAAAGATGAAAATTCATGCTTTATTTATGGTAATCAAGCATTTAAAAACATCCAAAACCTTTCTGACTCATTTGATTATGAAGGGATTTTTGATAATGAAATTCCTTGGGATGGCGCTGAGTTTGCAAAAGAATTCATTACCCATGATAAAAATGTAATGACAAAAAAAGGAAGAATATGTTCACTTGAAACACATGTATACGGGAAAGAAAAAATCCTATCATCTTATTTCCAGGAAAAGCTCCCATTATATAATAATGAGAACGAATGTATCGGAATCCTTTTCCATGGATGGAAAGCCAAAGAATATTCATTAGCCCAATTACATCAATATCATAAAAATTTACCATCATCCATTATACTCCAACCACCAACAGATCTTTTTACTCAACAGGAGTGGGATATCATTTTCTTCTTTTTACAGAAATACACCAGAAAACAGATTGGACAGAGATTGAACATCGCTTATCGTACTGTTGGAACATATATATCGCGGATATATAACAAGATAGGCATCAATTCCAGTAAACAGTTGGAAGAATATTGTCTGGCGAATAATTTTCATCATTATGTACCAGAAAAATTCTTATTGACTTAAAAATCTTATTATCAAACTATTCAGGTAATTTTCAATTACTGATAATGGCAGCGGCAGCCTTAATTGATTAATAAGGCTACCGCTGAAACAATATATTGATCCCATTTTGACAAAAAGGATCAAATAGCATTTTACGGTGCATCGGGTAAAAACTGCCAGCGCCAGACATGCAACCTAAACTGACTTCCACAATCCAGACAACAGATATTTGGATTATCCGGAGTGGTGACCACCCCCACGATATCCAGATTCGCAGATTGGCAATGAATGCAGCAAACCCCCTGCCTTCCGGGCTTAAATCCTGACATATATCGGGGGTACGGTGTAATAGGCTGATCACCCAGTTCATCAAACAGCGGTTGTAGCCGTTTACGATAGTAGTTAAACACCTCCAACTTTCTGAGTTTACCTATTACCAGAGCATTCGCAGGCCGCCACTGCGTCCACAACATGACTAATACGGAATACAAGCGATAGTAATATTTCTCCTGCAACCGATAAAATACCGAGCCGACACTGGCAGAAAACGTCTTATCACAGGCCCGGCAATAGTACTCATCATGGTGATACTCCCTAACGTAAGCTGTCAAACGCCGATTCCCACACCAGGGACATTCATAAACTCCACCCAGGGACGGATTTTGTTCATCCAGACGATCAGCCAGCGCCCGCAGTACCGGCTCTCTTTGCCAGACACATCTTAAATGCTGGTATTGCGCTTGCGTGGTATGCGCAAATAACCGCTGGAACCAATCAGGCACCGGCACCTCATCATACGGCGTTTTCTCGGCAAACGGATCAATACCCTTAGGGATTTCCGGGTAGATCACAAACTGATGCTGGCACGCTTCACAGTGAACCATTGGATTGCCCGCTGGCATCTCTTCAACGTAGCTTAACTGTGATGACCGGCATACCGGGCAATGTATTCCTTGCTGGCCCGGCATGAAACCCAGCAAATAACGGGGATTCGGTGTCACCGAGCGTTTACCAATCAGCATCAGAACCGGCTTTAGCCGCTGGCAATAACATCTCCAAGATTTCTTATAATAACAACCACTTATCCACATCGCCTCTTCAATACGCCAGCAGCCCCAGAGCGTTACCAGGACAGCGTATAAACGGGCCTGCTGATTACTATCAAGTTGATGGAATGGTGTACCGGCATAGTAAGAGTGATGATGCCGACAGAGGCGGCAATAGTACTCCTGATGTGTAGACTCCATCAGTCTCATGGACCTGACTTCATGACAACTACTGGGAATGCCCCGCATTTCCTGCGGTGGATGATATTTATCAAGTTCAGCAGCCAGTTTACGCAGCATAGGTTCGCGCTGCCAGATTTGACACACAATGGCATACTCTTCTGCCCCCAAATGAGAGAAAGCTTGCGGATACCAGTCAGGTAATGACAGAGTTTTAGTCACAAGATTATTCATAATAAAAATAAATTCCTTATAGTTCATTGAGTTAATTAAAAGAAATGACGTGAGATCCAACCGCAATGTTTTCACTGCCGATGAAAAAAGGAGTAATTCATTGAATTAACGAGGATGCTTTTTCGCACTCATTAGCCGTACCACCTAAAAAAATAATGCCAAATATATCGCTATCCGAAACCGCCCTGCCTTTTACGAAAAGTTTTCGTTATTACATCCCAAAACATAATCAGTTCATCTTCGGTATATGGCGTTGAAGGTAACTGGTAATTCATTGACATAATACCAACACAGACTTTTTCTTCATCCACTACCATATCATTGATAATAAAATCAAATCGATACCGAGGATTACTATCAAAAGGTTGCAGACCTACGACTAATAACTCTTCCCCATGAATACCATTTATTTCTCTTTCCCCTATTCTTATTACCCTGCCACAATTAACGAACCAATCCCTTTCAGCTTCACCAATACGTTCAAGTAAATAACCTTCTTTAAGGCCATTAACTATTTCAATACCGAATGTGAAATGATCACCCTCATTTCCCTGATAGACAAACGTCATATTTACTTTCTCATCATCATTATCATGACTGGCAATAAAACCATCAGGGATACAGATTCCTGCCACTGTTGGGATTTCTCTATCCTTTCTGCCACTGATTCTGGAAATAAGCCTTTGCATTTTGTCCAAAGTTTGAGAAAGCATTCTATATTGGCTTTCGACCATCCCAGACTTTATATAAAGTTTTTTTGAATAACTGTATTTATCATCTGAGATTTCTATAAACTTCATCTCTATGATAAAAGCCACGCCATTATCATATAAATGGGCTTCTAACACTCGGATAAAGCCGGGTTCACTGACATTGTTATTTCTGTCAAAAATAACACCGTATAAGTTCCCCTGAAGATGATGAGCCTTTTTTAAAAAAGGCAGATCTTTCGGATCGGTAGTCCTGGTCACCCTTAACTTCTGCTCCCTTAATTGTATCCGCTGTTCAAATGCGGATAAATGCAAACGCTTGGTTTCTATTCTTGTATCACCAATAAATATCCCAGTATTGATGATATTTTCAAATGCTAATGGAATATCAATCAGATAACGCCCAACACAACGAGTTTGCATATTTGCTAATATTTCAGCTTTCATTTTCTTTTCCTTTTTGGTTAAGATTGAATTAATAAAATTTAGGGACATACCACTATTACCAGGTATAAATAACCACACCAGATAATAAAATAAGTTCGAAAAACACACGCAACCACTATTAAAACCTATTGATAAAGGCGTATTGAATGGACAAGATTATCAATATTCACCTATTGATTTATTCTTGCACAAAGTGGAATCCCGCCCTGAATACCCAGTGACTTTAATAAGCAGAACTTTGGGTGGTAATTCAGGCAATGGCGACTCTTTTGCTAATATTGCATCCAGTACGGGATCTTATCCTAAAGTGACATTATTTCCTTTTCCATTTCTTCCCTGCTATCAGGAAACTCAATAGCATGTTTCCGGTTTACATTAATAACAATATCAATGTCTTTTCTCTGACTTTTTATTTCCTTAAAGTCAATAGCATCTTTAAAAGGGCGATAAGTACTCATGACAAATCCTTCATTGCGTCAGCAAAGCCTTTACATTGTTCTTCATACAGCGTATTTCGCTGTGATTCAGAGTCAATCAATTGGGTTGATTTCAGAATCTCAACCAATCTGATCAAAGAAATAATATCTTTAAACATAACAGTTTCTTACCCGGTAATTACCTGAATCAGTAATAGTAAAAATGGCTTAAGATACCAAATTTATCCGGTAACACTTCTTCACTATTTTCAATCTCTGGATTAGACTTTATTTCTTTAATTCTCTTCCGGGTTATCTTTCCAAGGCTAATATCTTGCGGATTAGGAAAACCT
Source organism: Photorhabdus temperata (assembly GCF_025384845.1). Classification (NCBI taxonomy): domain Bacteria; kingdom Pseudomonadati; phylum Pseudomonadota; class Gammaproteobacteria; order Enterobacterales; family Morganellaceae; genus Photorhabdus; species Photorhabdus temperata. The sequence continues at coordinate 89,713 of NZ_JAJAFX010000016.1, forward strand.
AATACAGTGAAAATATCCTGAGCCAATTTAACTGATGGCCATGGTTTTTTGATGCTTAAATAGTACATATAGGGAGAAAGTACGGCGGCAAAAAACATAATCCATAAGGTAAAAACACCCGCTATACCCCAAAGATCGCTACCATCTGGAAAAAGGATGGCACCAAGACAAACAGCTAGGATAAGAAGAAATACAATCCAAGTATAAAATACTTCATCCCATGCTTTTGACCGGACCCCTTTATTACAACACGGAGTGGTAGAAATCGTTCTACGCCTAGGGTTGGTTAATGCATAAACAACATAATATTCTCCCTGATCTGTCGCCGCTAATTCAACGTAATCACCCGTTTTTACCGTAGTCAACCCTAACCAACCATGAAAAGGCGTGCCATTGATTTTTCCCTGTACAAAATGACTTCTTTCACTCAATCGATCTTCAGTCCGTAAATTTACCGCTGACTGAGAAGTATTTCCCGCCATTGCCAACAATAAAGCGCCAAATTGTCTGTTCTCTTCCTGCCGGGCAAATTCTTCGGGGTTATACTCACGATCAGAAAAATAGCCTCTGACACTGAGCGCTTCAAATTCTTCTAATACACCACTGACTTTGATTAATGGCTTACGAGGCGGTAATTCCGGCGGTGGCGGCTCTTTTGCTAATATTGCATCCAATGCCGGGATTTTAGCCTGAACCTCCGCAATGGTTTTTTCTACTTCCTCTTTATCTTCGGGACAACGCTGAATTCTTTCTTGTTTAACCTCTATCTGTGTATCAAGACGGCTTCTCTGCCTTTTTATTTCTTCAAAGTCAATGGCATCTTTTAACATTTGGCAAGTATTCATGAGAGCACCTTAATTGCGTTAGCAAAGTTTTTACTTTGTTCTTCATACAATTTATCTTTCTGTGATTCAGGGTAAATAAATTGCGTAGCTTCCAAGCCCTTCACCGGTTCTAATCCAAAAACACAATTACGGCACCATTTTTGTAAGTCATTATCGACATATAATGAAATCAGCCATTCGAGAATAATAAGGCCCAACATTACTTGCCAGCTAGCCATAAAGCCCAAAACCCTACCAACAGCCAAAAGCCCAAACTCTTTTAATATGGTTTCTAAGATATTCCTCTCTATCAACTTTTTCGTTACCAACACCTCCAACAACCCGTCGGATGCCTTTAACATAGAACCAATATCAGCACCAATTTTACAACCGATTAACCCCAAAAACTGCCAACGTCTTCGACCATGCAATTCAGATTCAAAATCATTAATATCTATTCCCAGATTTAATGCAGAAGAAACTGTACCGGCACTCGCCCCAATAAATTTAATGGTGTTGGCGGCAGTCATATTTCCTATTCCATGCTTGATTGTTGGCTCTACAATCTCCATTACTGTACTCAAAGTACTTAAAAATGCGGCGGTCACTTGGGCGCGACTCTTGACATCCCCTTTACTCTCTTTTATCTGACCGCCAAATTCCAGGACATTGAAAAATAAGACCAATAATTTAATCCGGGATTTTTTTAATACCGGTTCTCCTTCGGCACTTTGAGCGAGTTTTTTAAAATCACGTTCATAATTATTTTTAATATCAAGCCGAGTTTCCGATCCCGGTCTCTTAAGCCCCTCCAACACCTGCTTCCGGAATGCATTGCCATCTTTAAGCTGTGATACCGACAATTCAACCGCCTGATCAAATGGCACACCTGAAATCACTGAGAGCAAGGTTTTACTCAGCACTTCATTCATGGTGTCCAGCCTTTTACCTAAACGGGTAAAGTTAAAGAACCGGTCACCCAGCGTGACCAGTCGCCGGTCACAATGCAACATGGCACGGGCAAATGAGCTGTTGGCCGTGGGCGGTTTTTCCAGCGCTTCATTCGCCTTATCGTAAGCCTCGGCCAGTTTCCCGCTCAATGACGACACAATGCCCATAAATTTTTCAATGTTTGCGGGTTTCACATCCCCCTTATTCATGGACATCTGTTGCAAAAATCCGCTCATTTCCGCCATCACATCCGGGTTATTCAGCAGTAACGAGCGCCAGACAATATTGCTCTCCGATAAGGTTGAATACTGGTCGATTAAGCGGTCTAAAAATGCACTGCCGGTTTCTGTCACATTCAGTGAAGCCATGGCATAGTCCACCGCTTCCCGGTAATTCAGGTTATCCGCCAGCCGGGTTGAGTAGAAATCCCGACAACAGGTGATAAACCGACTCTCCTGGAGCCAGCTCACCCTGAGCTGGACCAGTTGCTCCAGCTTTTTCGCCACTTCAGTACAAAAATCAGCATACTTTTGGTGAAATGCCTGTCGTTTCGCCAGATTCAGCTCTTTCGTGTATTTCTCCCAATCATGGGCAAAATCTTGCTCAAAAGTTTGCTCATTCGCTTTCACCATGATACGAGTCACATTCTCTCTGAGCTTAGCCTTCTGCTGATCGGAAAAAACCCCGTACTCCTTCTGCTTAGTGACTTCAAGAACTTTATCAACCCGCCCTTGCACATCCGCGGCTTTCATTTGACGCAATTGATTCTCCGCCCCATTCAGTGAACTGTCCGTCATAAACTCAATCGACAGTTCATCCAGCCAGGTTTTATGCGCCCCGACGATATCATCACTCCACCCGGCCAGTTCATGAGCAATACCAATCGGATCGTGCAAGGCCAGCAACACCGGCGATACCGGGGAGCCATCTCTTACCTGTCCCCGTCTTTGCATGGCTCTGACTGTCATGTCGGCACTCCCGGACCGCTTGTCACTCCACGGATACAAGGTCCCCTGCGGGCCAACCGCGTTAGGCGTAAACGTATAGTAGGGCGCCTCTTCCATTGTCCGGCTGATACGCGCCGCTGTCGGGTTGTGAGGCAGAAGGTAGGGGGGCCAATACATATCCACCGGATGGTAATCCATCACCGTATTCAGGGTGTCTGCCGTGACCTCGCTGATCCCCTCCCCTTCCGGCACCCCTCGCCATTGCCAGGATTTCACGCACTGCATCCGCTTTTCCCGCGCGTCGGGGTGATCGTGATAATACTGTATTGTCTCCGGACTCCAGGCCGAAGGCGAAAAGGCCAGCCAGGTATCCTGACGCAACGCAATATCCTGCAATACGATAAACTCCACATTGGCGCTTTGATGTGTCGGGGCGTGACAATCCGCGGTTTTCTGAGGGAAAACACCAAAAGGTGCATTGTATTGCTTCCACAGCGCCCCATCCTCGCTGATACTCCAGGTCTCCCAGCTCTCCTGAGCAAATATCCCGGCATTGCAATAATAAACATATAAAAAACCCTGCCGTAAGGCGCGCAATGCATAATGGTAGCCTTTGGCCGCTGGAAACGACGTCTCCGCCCATTCCGGCAAGGTTTCATGGATACTATCCGGAACCACCGAATAGCGTACCGGCAACAGTGCAGGGCCGGTTGCCTCACACATTTTGCATAATGGTCGATTCATGACAAAATCTCCTTGTTAACTGAAGGAATAGCGGGAACATCAGGACGAGCGCAGTCACAAGCCCGTGCCAATCACTCTTCATAACCGCTTTATACAAATACGGGGTGGATGCATTGACTTCTTTGGTGAACACCAGCAGGTCATGCACTCGGGTACCGATCAGCTTGCCGGTGCTGTTGCCCGTCGGGATATGCAATGCATGTTCCAGCGCAACAATTTCGATACTGCCTTCCCGGCCCTGAACATCCACAGAGCCTTTGATGTCGGCACCGCCGTCATCTTTTAACCATAAATACGCGGGGATCGCCATAATGTTACTCCTGTTGTTAATGGTGCCATGTCGCCTCCACTGACGACGTGGGAGATAAAGAGTCCTACACCCCTTTGTGGTCGCGGGCAGACGACGGCATTCAGGGCCGAACAGAACTGAAACCGAGTAAAGATTCGGAATAAGGATTCGGTAGTCAGTCATAATCAATCCGGAAAACAACAAATCAGACCAGGTATTTCCCGACCGGAGGTTAACCGGAATATAAATAATTTATCCGGCTATTCATGCTCCATTAATTAATCGACTTATTAACAGAGTGGACTGTTAATGAATAATCACATCCTCTTAACGTGTGCATATATAAATCAAGTCTTTTTTTATCAAATAGCACAATAAATCAAATACAAAATGAATATAAAACCTGATACATGAAGATAAATGACATAACATTTAAATAAAAAATAAAAAAATGACATTTATTTACAAAAAAAAGACTTCATTTATTACAGAAAAACAGGAAGACTCACCAATCTTAATATGTCACAGCCGTTAACTCACAATAAAAATTTAGTTTTTCATTATTAATCATATTATTACATTAAACACAAAACAAATAACCTTACACTCAACCCCGCTACTCAACATGTAAAAAAATAATGATAATCATTCATAACATGCGGATAAGAGTAAATTCATCGATACCGAAAAATAGATGGCGATATTCTTACTACTACCAAACAAGACTAATCCTGCCTGCAAAAACAGAGCACAATGGATTAAACAGGAATATTATTACGATATCTGTCGCCCTGTGAATAACAGAAACCCATTTAATATTTTCATGTTTTCCAGGTAATAATATTCAGAAAATCCGCCATTAATCCTCATTAATAAGGTGATATTTGCCCCACAATCTGCGACAAGATTATTCCTGACCATGACATGATATAGCACCGGATTAAATCAGCCACACAAGATTATTCTGCCTCCCAATCATCGTTATCCGTCGCCGGCATATTGGTGCTATCACCCGGCGTCACCATAAAAATCGCTTTCGGCAGGGTAAATCCCCGCAGTTTCAACAACGCCAGCGGCCCACTGCCCATTTCCGTGCGTAATATCCAGGTCACCGGCAAACCGTCCGGCATCATAAATGTCAGCCGATAACGGCTTTCATCCAGCTTTTCCGCCTTCGCCTGCGCTAACCAGCGGATCAGCCCCCAGTTCCCCGGATAATCACCAAACAACCTCGCGCCCGCATTGAC
>NZ_JAJAFX010000160.1:0-1921 GCF_025384845.1 Photorhabdus temperata
GATATCAATTTAGCCATTTAGATGTCTAGACGTATTTCAGCTTTTATGCCCTATAGTGATCTTCTATAAGATCTGAGTTGTTTTCCTTTGGCTAAGCCTTCCCTAACACCCCTTTCAAAGATCACCCCCCTTACCCCCCTAGAAAGTTTTCCCCTCTTCCCCAACCCATCCAAACGTTTAGACGTCCAAACATCCAAATGACTTTTCATGCTCCCCTCTCTTGTACTCGCTGCGGCTTCTCTGTGTAACCCTGGCTCGCCCTGACATACTTCCCGATATATTCCCTTAACCGGATATTTGCCGCTCGTCTGGCTGCATTGCCCTTTCGATACGAAATCGGTTCCTCATCCCAAGCCGCTTCATACACTTCTGAATAACGTACCGTGATTTTTCCGCGAGTAGCCGGACCAAGCTTCAGTAACATTTCCTGTATCCACTTGCCGTCATCAGGAAAATACCGAGAGGGCATCGATACCTTTGCAAAATCAGAAAGCATGATTGACACTGTTGCGATATAGCTTTTCGTTGTATTCAAGCTTTCCATTTGTCAATTTTTCAAGCTTAAGAGCCGCTCTTTCTGGGATAATTTCTTTCCATTGTCCAACAGCTTGATCGCTTATCAACATAGCCCTAGCCACATTTCTCTTAGAACCGAAATATGAAATTACACTTGATTTCAACATTGATTTGCCCTACTAACTAAATTAAAATTTAGTTTAATAAACTTGAAGTTAAATTCAAGTATAATTGATTAAATCAAGTTACACTAGAGGTCTATATGCAATCAGTCGATAAAGTGACGATCGGAGAAAGAATACAATCACGGCGGCGTGAGCTAGGGTTAACCCAAGGCAAGGTAGCCGAAGAGATAGGTGTATCAATGGCTGCGATATCATTGTGGGAAAAAAACAGAACAAACCTAAGTAGTGAAAATCTCCAAAAACTGGCGCAAGTTCTTCAATGTGGTATCCCTTGGCTTCTGAACGGAGAGAAATCTGTTGACAATCAAGTCAATACTTGCATTGGAGATGACTATAGCCACCGGATACTCAAAATACTTGATCTGCTTCCTGATAAAGAAAAAGCAAAGATTATTGAATTTGCTGAGGAATCACTCTCAAAACATGCCAAGACATTAGAGAATGAATTGAATAAAATTAAAAAAAATATTAATAATTTATAAAACAATCAGTTATAAACCACAGTGCAAAAATTAAAAAAATAATTGATTTTTGCACTTGAAATTCAAGTAAACTTGATCAATAGTGTTATTAGAACTGGTTGATACTATGCGAGGATGTAAAAAAATGACTGATTCTCACCTGGAAAAAGCCCGTACCATCGTATGTACACTGGAGTTGTTGCAAGAGTTTTCTGTTCAACAAAAAGAACTTACCAAGCGCTCGCTTGTAGATATAGTCATTTTAGAAAAGATAACTGAATTAAATTCAGTTTTAATGACTCTTGGCAATAATCGACACATAACCGAAATTGAAGACACTATTTTGTAAATCCATTTTATAAAAAAGAATAGCTAGTGTTTAAAGACACACAGCTAAAAGAACTATCAATATAACCTCAAGCCGATTACGGGGTAAAAGATGAAACTCAACAAGAAAGGACAAACGTTAATGACAAGTACCAAAGAGTAAGCAGAATTCAACTTTATAAAAATGGCTCTGGTACCGACGCCAATCAAATACCAGAGCCGAACACAATAAACGCTGAGGGACGATTACTATGTTCAACGCGGATCATACCACAAAGATTTTTATTTTTGCAGTGACAAAACACGCTGACTTTGAGCGCAAATTATTAGTTAAGGTTAGGTGTGTCGCCAGAAATTATCAACAAGCCAAAAATGAGCTATCAGAATTATTAGTTGGATATTCCATTGTATGGATGGGTCAAGTTAATAATA
>NZ_JAJAFX010000161.1:0-1846 GCF_025384845.1 Photorhabdus temperata
AATATTCTCAGTTCGAGCAACTCATTCTCAGTCTTGAAGATGCCGAACGCTTGATTGAACTAGGGGTTGTTGCTGATGTTAACAAGCTGAGGCAACAAGCTCTGATTCAACATGGCCCCACAGTGACAGTCAATGACGGCGTTAAAATCAGTCACGAGGCTTGATGATGGGAATAAATTGGGACCAGCATTTACTTGAACCGCTACACAACGTGTTTGGTGATATGGTTGAATACCGCCCCGCAAGTGGCGCTCGTTACACGATCAACGGCATATTCGACCGGGCGTATACTCAAACAGTCGAATCACTGGATGACGGCAGCACCATCAATACAACATCCCCGGTCTTGGGTGTGCGCGACATTGAGTTTCAGGCACCGCCGAAAAAAGGAGATCGGGTATTTGTTGGCATAGTTGGCGGTGCTCAGGTTAATACCTTGTTTGCCGTGGCAGATACTCAGCCCGATAGCCACGGCGGGACAAAATTAATACTTAACAGGGTGAAATCATGAATGCGGCAGGTATCAGGGCGTTAGTCATTGATGCGCTCAAACATAAGACCGATGCAGAAGCGCGGGTTTATTCTCCCCGCGACTGGTCAACAACAGAAGATATGTACCCGATCATTCTTGTCCAGACGCCGATCGACGTTAAGCAGTCACTGGGCCGTAACGCGCCCCAGTTTAACACTGTCACAACAGTCCGTGTCACGGGTCGATTGCAAGAACTTGATAGCGAAGCGGAAGACGATGGGGCAGTTAAAGCTGAGGAATCCCTTGAGCGGTTACGCGAGCAGATAGAGCGTGCGGTAATTAACAGTTATGAACTCACTCGTCAGACTCAGCAGTTTGCCCAGGTTCGTTCAACGATTGGTATTGATGCCAGTGGTGAGGGACATACCGCTCAGTTGCTAATGGAACTTGATATTGAGTATTACCAGGGCCCGGAAGATTTCTACGAAATCGAAGCGGCAGAACTGGACGAAATCGACGTCACAATCGCTATGCCTGACGGCACCCCCGAACCTCATTTCAGAATCGATTTTCAGGAGTAATCCATGTTTGTAAAACCCGTTGCCGGGCGCAGTGTACGCGACCCGGTTAAGGGCACTCATTTGCCCGAAGGTTGTACAGAAGTACAAGACAGTCTGTTTTGGCATCGTCGCATAAAAGACGGTGACGTTGAAATATGTCAGCCTGAAAAAGCAGTTAAAAAGGCAGTCAAGGAGAATGAATAATGACCGTACCCTTTTCACGTGTACCTAACAATATTCGTGCACCGCTGTTTTACGTCGAGTTCGATAACTCAATGGCAAACAGCGCAATTGCGACACAGCGCACACTGATCATCGGTCAGGTGCTGAGTACATCTACAGCAAAACCCGATATCCCTGAGCGTATCTCTTCCGCTGCTCAAGCTGCTAATTTATATGGCAATGGTTCAATGCTGCACGGCATGACCGAAGCTTATTTCGCCAATGATCAGGCAGCTGAAATCTGGGTTCTTCCCTTAAGTGATGCTGACAGTATGGTCGCGGCCAAAGGCGGTGTAAAAGTATCAACTCCAGCGACGGACACCGGGGTTATCTCACTGTATATCGGCGGGCAGCGTGTGCAGATCACGACTGTAGCGACGGATAAAGCCGAGCAAGTGGCTACTGCATTGTCAGACGCAATTAACAAAAAAGTGACTTTGCCGGTCACGGCTACCGTTGCGTTTGACTCCGCTGATACGGTGACTTTGACGGCTAAAAACAAAGGCGCTGCCGGTAACAGTATTGATTTGCGTCTGAACTACCGGGGACAGTCCGGGGGAGAATTTACCCCCGCGGGCATGGCTTTGAAAAT
>NZ_JAJAFX010000162.1:0-1837 GCF_025384845.1 Photorhabdus temperata
AATATTCTCAGTTCGAGCAACTCATTCTAAGCTCAGAAGATGCCGATCGCTTGATTGAGCTGGGAGTGGTTGCTGACGTTAACAAATTGCGACAACAGGCGCTGATTCAACATGGCCCGACAGTAACAGTCAATGACGGCGTTAAAATCAGTCATGAGGCTTGATGATGGGAATAAATTGGGACCAGCATTTACTTGAACCGCTACACAACGTGTTTGGTGATATGGTTGAATACCGCCCCGCAAGTGGCGCTCGTTACACGATCAACGGCATATTCGACCGGGCGTATACTCAAACAGTCGAATCACTGGATGACGGCAGCACCATCAATACAACATCCCCGGTCTTGGGTGTGCGCGACATTGAGTTTCAGGCACCGCCGAAAAAAGGAGATCGGGTATTTGTTGGCGGTGCTCAGGTTAATACTTTGTTTGCCGTCGCTGATGTTCAGCCGGATAGCCACGGTGGAACAAAACTTATTCTAAACAGGGTGAAATCATGAACGCGGCAGGTATCAGGGCGCTTGTTATTGATTCGCTCAAACATAAGACCGATGCAGAAGCGCGGGTTTATTCTCCGCGCGATTGGTCAACAACCGAAGATATGTATCCTGTCATTCTTGTTCAGACGCCGATCGACGTTAAACAGTCGCTTGGCCGTAATGCGCCCCAGTTTAATACGGTTACGACAGTACGTATTACCGGGCGTCTACAAGAGTTAGACAGCGAAGATGAAGACGATGGCGCAGTTAAAGCTGAGGAATCCCTTGAGCGGTTACGTGAACAGATAGAGCGAGCCGTTATCAACAGTTATGAACTCACTCGTCAGACTCAGCAGTTTGTCCAGGTTCGTTCAACGATTGGTATTGATGCCAGCGGGGAAGGACATACAGCACAATTATTGATGGAGCTGGATATTGAGTATTACCAGGGCCCGGAAGATTTCTACGAAATCGAAGCGGCAGAACTGGACGAAATCGACGTCACAATCGCTATGCCTGACGGCACCCCCGAACCTCATTTCAGAATCGATTTTCAGGAGTAATCCATGTTTGTAAAACCCGTTGCCGGGCGCAGTGTACGCGACCCGGTTAAGGGCACTCATTTGCCCGAAGGTTGTACAGAAGTACAAGACAGTCTGTTTTGGCATCGTCGCGTAAAAGACGGTGACGTTGAAATATGTCAGCCTGAAAAAGCAGTTAAAAAGGCAGTCAAGGAGAATGAATAATGACCGTACCCTTTTCACGTGTACCTAACAATATTCGTGCACCGCTGTTTTACGTCGAGTTCGATAACTCAATGGCAAACAGCGCAATTGCGACACAGCGCACACTGATCATCGGTCAGGTGCTGAGTACGTCTACAGCAAAACCCGATATCCCTGAGCGTATCTCTTCCGCTGCTCAAGCTGCTAATTTATATGGCAATGGTTCAATGCTGCACGGCATGACTGAGGCTTATTTCGCTAATGATCAAGCTGGTGAAATCTGGGTGTTACCCCTGAGTGATGCCGACAGCATGGTCGCAGCTAAAGGCAGTGTAAAAGTGTCCAGTCCAGCGACGGATACCGGGGTTATCTCTTTGTATATCGGCGGTCAGCGTGTGCAGATCACGACTGTAGCGACGGATAAAGCCGAGCAAGTGGCTACTGCATTGTCAGACGCAATTAACAAAAAAGTGACTTTGCCGGTCACGGCTACCGTTGCGTTTGATTCCGCTGATACGGTATCTATCACAGCAAAAAACAAAGGCGCTGCCGGTAACAGTATTGATTTGCGTCTGAACTACCGGGGACAGTCCGGGGGAGAATTTACCCCCGCGGGCATGGCTTTGAAAAT
>NZ_JAJAFX010000163.1:0-1836 GCF_025384845.1 Photorhabdus temperata
CGTGTCGGCTATACAAAAATTCTCGATCACGTAGTGGGTTATTATCTGGCGCATGACCCGTCTCCGATTCTTGTTGTTCAACCCCGCGTTGAAGATGCGGAAGACTACAGTAAAACCGAGATTGCCCCAATGCTGCGTGATACCCCAGTGCTGGCTGAAATCTCTGGTGACCCCAAAGCCAAAAATAGTAATCAGACCATTCTGAAAAAGACGTTTTTGAATGGTGCCAATCTGACACTGGTAGGGGCTAACAGCCCGGGCGGTTTTCGTCGTATTACTTGCCGGATCATCTTGTTTGATGAAGTCGATGGTTATCCGTCTGGCGGTGCGGGTGTAGAAGGTGATCAGATAGCACTGGGTACAAAGCGTTCTGAAACGTTCTGGAACCGCAAAATCGTATTGGGTTCAACTCCTACGGTGAAAGGTACTAGCCGCATTGAAAAGTCATTCGGCGATAGTGACCAGCGTTATTACTATGTCCCATGCCCTCACTGCGGCGAATATCAAATATTAGAGTGGGGCGGTCCCGATACGCCATATGGGATCAAGTGGGACAAGGACGAAAACGGCAATGGTTTGCCGGACACGGCTTACTATGTTTGTCGTCATAACGGTTGCATGATCCATCACAACGAAAAACCCGGCATTGTGAAGCGCGGAGAGTGGCGAGCGACAAAGCCATTTAAAGGCCATGCCGGTTTTCATATTTGGGCGGGTTACAGTTTGTTTCCGAACGCCGCGTGGAAATACTTAGTTGCTGAATGGCTGAGGGTGAAAAATGACCCCTTGATGCGCCAGACATTTATTAACCTTGTGCTGGGTGAACCTTATGAAGACCGCGGAGAGAAAGCATTGAGTGAAAGAAAACTGCTTGAACGTTGTGAAGTCTTTGCTGCTGAGGTCCCGGATGGCGTGGCTGTTTTAACGGCGGGTATTGACACCCAAGATGACAGATTCGAAATTGAAATTGTCGGGTGGGGCCGCAATGAAGAAAGCTGGTCTATTGCTTATGATGTGATTGAAGGTGATCTGGAAACCGATGAGCCCTGGAAACGCCTTGATATGTACCTGAAACAGGTATGGCGACGGGCTGACGGGCGGGGTTTTACAATTATGGCGGCGTGTATGGATTCAGGCGGACACCACACGCAGCAAGTTTACGAATTCTCAAAAGCCAGAATTGGTCGCCGGATATGGGCCATCAAAGGTGAATCAGCACGAGGCGGTAAGCGCTCCCCTGTCTGGCCGACAAAAAAACCTACGCCGCGCACCAAGTCAAGTTTCAAGCCCATTATTCTCGGTGTTAATGCGGCAAAAGATACTATCCGTGGCCGGTTACATATCGATCCCCCGCTGCCCGGTGAGGCATCAGCCAGTTATATGCACTTTCCGGCAGACAGAGACCTGAATTATTTCAGTCAATTGTTGGCTGAACGTTCGGTGCTCAAAGAGTCGGGTGGGCAACGTTTCCGTGTCTGGGAGCAATTACCGGGCCGGGCTAACGAGGCGCTTGACTGCCGCGTATATGCGTATGCTGCGTTATGCGGGCTATTGCATATGGGGTTGAAACTGAATGCGTTAGTTACAAGCATCACAGAAAATCCGGGCAGATTATTGCCAGCGCCCGCAGAGCCAGAGGAAAAAATCAGCTTGCAATATCCCGGCGTTATTATTCAAGAACCCGAAAAGCCGAAACGAAAAAGTATGTCTCAGCTTTTGCCGTCTTAGTTGTGAGGTGTCATATATGAAACTTAATGTTCCCGATGAAAACCAAGGACCTGTCTGTACTGTCGATATTAATCCGACTACCGCAGCGACAAATGAAATAACGATGAC
>NZ_JAJAFX010000164.1:0-1798 GCF_025384845.1 Photorhabdus temperata
GAACAGTAGAGCAGGCAAAAAATGCCTATCCGAAAACAGGCGGACAAATTACAGGGAAAGTTTATGCTGACGACGATATTGAAGCCAAAGGGTGGATTGGGGCGACCAAACTGTATGATCATTTTGACCATGGTGGCTGGTCGCGTGCGTACAGCGAGGCGTTTCCCCCCTCAGCGGCAGTTGTTGGCGCCTATTCCCGTGATGAGTCCAATACCAAATTCGCGTACAAAACCTCACAGGAAACCTTCACCTGTGGCAACCTGCATGTTGATGCAACGCATGACTGGTCTGGTATTGAATTCAAAAAGCCGAGTGGTTACAACACCACGTTAAACTCCAATCCTGATAACAGCGAAAATATGCTGACTATCCGGTATAGGGATAAGAAAGATGACACAATGCACTATGTGGATATACGGAAAAAATCCGGCACGATGGCGTTGGTTGAACAGTTGCTCGGTGTCGGTCAGAAATGGACTGACGTTATATCCAATCGCCGAAATAAAACAACGTACACAAATTCCAGCGATAAACCCATCATTGTTTACATTGAATCAAACAGAACAGGAGCATCAAGCCCGTTCAGTATCGATATTACAGTCAGCGGGTTGCGGGTTGCTTACCGTTGGATAAGCGTTGATGAAATTGTGTCTCTATGTGCGATTGTCCCTCCTGGTGCAACATATCGTGTTAATGGTGGCTGGGGACAACCGTCTGAGTGGGTAGTGATTAATAATTGGATTGAGCTGAGGTAATGATGAAATATTACAAATCTAAAGACAATCAGGTTTATGCATACGAGTCAGACGGTTCTCAGAACGATTGGATTAAACCGGATTTAATCCTTGTCACAGAAGCTGAGGCTATGGCGATTGCAAACCCACCACCCACACCGGAGCAGTTACAACAACACGTGGAATATGAAAAACAATACCTACTCAGGACTGCCACAGAAAAAATCGATATCTACCAGGATGCAGTCGATTTGAGTATCGCCACCAACTCGGAAAAATTCGCATTAACCGAATGGCGTAAATACCGGGTGCTGCTCAATCGGGTGGATTGTACTACCGCACCCGATATCCAATGGCCGGATGTGCCGAAGTGAGAGCAGGGCCATTGCTGGCCCTCTGAATATTTTACTTCGGCATCTCAGGCCATGTAACATCAAGAGCCAGTGAAGTATCTACACGAGTGAGTAATACCCGATATTTCTTCCATTCGAGTAAAGCGGCTCTTTCTGCTTCAGTAGCAACTTCCAAATCAACAGAGTCTTGGAGTAACGAAAGTGTTTCATTCGCTTGTCGTAACAGTGTTGCTTGTTGTTGCTTGGCATTATTAATCTGACTGGATTTCAAGAGATCTTTATCAACTACCCACTCTTTGCCGTCCCATTTGTCATAGTCGGTGTCAGGTTTCTTGAAAGTCAGCGTATCGGGCAGCTCACCGATTTCAGTTATCTCACGTTTTTGACGAGTTTTCGTATCGTAAGCGATTTTTCCGCGATAGTCTGGGAGGATTTCCCAACATTTACCGTCCATGCTGCGGCAGACAGCCTCGTCATCAGATTTCGGTAACTCTGGAGCATCAGGATAAGCACCCGCCGATAAACTGACACCGAGCATCACATACTCGATATCAGAGCTCGTGAATTCTCTTGTTATCTGATTCGAGTGATAAACCTTTATCCACCCGGCCTGAGTGGCTAATCCGTCTTTACCCAATACGGCTGTTTCATGTTCTAAAGAATACTTTTGCTCTGTCATTATGCGGCTCTCACTATGTAGTTAAATGCGAT
>NZ_JAJAFX010000165.1:0-1789 GCF_025384845.1 Photorhabdus temperata
TTAGACGAATTAATACCCAATAAATTTAATAAAATGCGACTTAAATCACAGAATAATGCCAATAATCTTGCGGGAAGCCAGTCTTAAATTAGCCAAATAACTAACATTTTATTAACCAAATTTACCTTGCTCGGTTTATAGACCTTGCATTAATCACCAGAGAAGCTTAACTCTGCATTTTTTATGATATTGAACAAAATCAGCTCTGTTTCAGAACAGTCGATTTAGAGACGCACAGATTCAGACTCTTTTTTTGGGTTGGAATGTGTAGGCAATCAAATCTAAGTAGTAACTAATGGACACCGACCTATGCAAGTATGGGTTTTTATTTTTTCTGACAATGTAGTCGCAAACACATATTCGGATTCAGTGGGCGCCTTTCGGTATAACGATACCGTACTCAAGACCCATTCTTCGTATTTGGTTAACCAGCACCGTTCGGTTTTTCATCAATTACTGGCGAACCCGGTGCAGACACTAAATATCCTGTTGTTCTAACGTCTTCTCCAGTACACAACTCATACCCGGACGGCTATCTGCTTCCACAGGTTTCTTCCAGCTCAGTGAAACAGTATTTACAGCGAGCACATAACAAATGTAAAAAAGCGCAATTTTTCATTTAAAATTCGCCAAGCCGTGTTACATTCACAATTGATTTCATCATGAAATCATAAATAAAGTGAATTATTTTAATTTACCTATAATTGGATATTATGGAGAAAATTATGCGACACGGAATTACCGCTGCCATTCTGCTTTGCTGCTCTGCCGGCGCTTTTGCAACAACACCACAAATCATCGCCCACCGTGCTGGCACAGGTGATGCGCCTGAAAATACAGAATATGCAATTTCCAAGTCCTTAGAGAACAAAGCGGATGCCATTTGGATAACTGTTCAGCTTTCAAAAGATGGTATTCCTGTGCTTTATCGTCCATCAGATCTGAATAGCTTAACCAATGAAAGTGGGCCTGTTTCTGCCTATAACGCAAGTCAGTTGACCAAATTTGATGCCGGTTACAAATTTGGCTCTGATAGTGATCATCCATTCCGCAATAAAGGATTAAGTATTCCAACACTGGAACAAGTCTTAAAAAAATACCCAGAGACTTTCTTCTATATTGATCTGAAATCACCAGATGCCGATCCAGCACGGCAAGCCAAGGCACTGGAAAAAGTATTAACCGAGCAGAAAGCTCTGGCACGTACCCGTTTCTATTCCACTGATGAAAAATACCTTAACGCGTTGCCAAAGATGATTCAGCGCTTTGAAAGCCGTGATAAAACCCGCACTATGCTGGCGAATATTACAATGGCTCACCAATGTGATATTCCTGAAAACACAGACACGGCTCGCTGGTATGGTTTGGAAATGCGCCGCAATGTAGAAGTTGTTGAAAAATATACTCTTGGCGAAGCACGCTCCAAATCAGTATTGTTATGGGATAAGGAAGCAATGAAGTGTTTCCGCGCTAAAGGTGGTGCAAACATCATTTTATTTGGCATTAAAACCAAAGAAGATTTCAAACAGGCTAAAGAGCTTGGTGCCGATGGTGTGCTGGTAGATTCACCCAAGCTATTCAGTACCTTTAAAACAAAATAAGATTTTTAGGTTCCCAAAAACAAGCAGTTCCAGTAATCATTTTCTGAAGGAACCGCTTTTACATCTGTAAGCAAAGCAAAACCCGCAGTTTTCTTTTCTGTGGGTTTTGCTCGCTTATAACTCTCATGGTTATGACAAAAATACCGTTGCCGGTTCAGAATAAATACGTCGTAAAGCGACAAAACTGT
>NZ_JAJAFX010000166.1:0-1780 GCF_025384845.1 Photorhabdus temperata
GACACATTAACTGTCGAAGGGAGTTTTGCTTACACGTTAGGCCCCTATTCCCATACTTTCACACATGAACTGGAAAAAGAGTTTAAAACCAAACGCAGGAAACTGGGGTTAGTGGATAAAGGGCTTCAGGCGGTTGAGACGTTACAAAAACTGTTTTCCAGTGAAGGCAGCCAGGAGATAAAACTGCTGGACATGGAAATCCAGACGCCGGAAATAAAATTAAGCGGCGGCAGTAAACTGGTAAACGCCTCGCATGGCAATGAGGCGTATTTTGAACAGGCGGTTGCGGTGGAATTAGCACCGCTGATTGGGATTAAATTACGGCTGGATTTAATTCAGGCATTTGCCACGGAATTCGGTGTTGAGAAATTAATTGCCTTAATTCGTGAGCAGGGGTTAAAAGGAAAGGCGGCGGTAGACGACGGGCGGGACGGCGCTTATCTGGGGGCGCAATTAGATATGGTGCTGGAAGGAGCGTTAAATCTGTCGTTCAAATATGCCGGCAATGAAGAGCGGGAGATGGAATTCCAGTTGGGGGATGTGGTCAGGGGTACGCTGGCGATTAGGGCGGAAACCAATATTCAGGCGGGCTTTAAATATTATCTGGTGGAAGGATATTTTAAAGCCGGTGCGGATATTGAAGCGGAAGGGTGTTTTGAACTGGATAAGCAGGATAATGGGGTATATTTGGTATTTTTCCATGAGGGGATCGTTGCCAGTTATTATGTGGAGTATGGGGTGGGGAAAAGTACAACTGAAAATAAAAATAGTAGCTTTAATCCACAGAACAAAGTAGATACCAAGAAGCAAAAAAAATGGGAAATATATCCGAAACTGCCAAAAGAAAAGTCGACATATAAACTGAGGTTATCGCAATGAAAAAATTAATTTTGTTTTTTATGGTTTTATTTTCATTATCAGCTTATGGGGAAAATACGATGGATAAAATTAAATATATTGCTTACTTAGAGTCGAATAAAGTGCTTTGTAGATTTAAAGTGAATGGAATTACTACCTTAGATAATTTTAGTTCTATATCGGGTACAATATCGACCGGATATAACATAGCACCGCTATTGCAAAACAGTAAAAACACTCTTAGCCTTGATATGGGGCCATTAAGTGCCCGGGATGATAAATATATTTATAAAGAAAAAGATGCGGAATGTAAGGTTAGATTGGTAAGGGTAACTCCTTATGAGTCTGATGAAGTGACTAATATTATTACCAGCGTGGCAGATAAAAATGGCACATTAGAACCTGATAGTACGCAGTCCGTTAATTTTAATATTGATACTACACAATCCAGTAGAATTACGACGAAAGAATATCCGGATGAGTTTTATTATCATACAGAGCGGACAGTGACATTAAATGATTTGCCTGTCTGGGCCTGGACGACGGCTACCCCTTTGCCGGAGACAACAGCAAGCACTGAATTGGTTAAGAAAGCCTATGAAGATATTTGGCAAATGTTGAAAAAACAGGATTTGACGGCACTGAAAACAGCCTATCAGTTAACGTTGCATGAGGAATCCCAGGCTAATGACAGTACTGAACAAATTCATTTTGATTCGTTGGATTTTAAGCATTACTTTGATAAGGGTTATCAAGCAGTGCCGATAAACTGGAGTAAATATAAACTGGTGCGCTATATGGATAGCCGATTATTCCGATTTGAAGTTAAAGATGGGATACAGTCTCCATTATTAATTAGGGATAGGAATGGTGAGAACGGTCAAACATTTAATCCATTCTTTTCTTTGATCAATGGAAAGGT
>NZ_JAJAFX010000167.1:0-1778 GCF_025384845.1 Photorhabdus temperata
CCGGTTTTATTCTCCCTTGACGCTGAATATCTCCGCCGGCAACTGGAACCCTTTCAGTTTCAGCAGCGCCAGCGGACCGGTATCCTGTTCGGTACGTAAAACCCAGGTTAGAGGCACCCCCTCCGGCGTGGTAAATGTCAGACGGTAACGGCTTTTCTCCAGAACTTTCACTTGCGCCTGCTCCAGCCAGCGGATTAACCCCCAGTCGCCTGAATAGTCGCCAAACAGCCTCGCCCCGGTGTTCACCCCCGTCCACGTCAGCACCACACCGGGGTTATCTCTGTCACCCGGCCAGCGTAAACGTTGCCAGCTTTCCATTTGGTTAAAATAACGCAGCGTCTGGCCGTCTATCGTCAGGTCGGTTTCCGCCACATCCCGCTCCGGTTTCGCCCGCAGTTCAAACCGCAGCCCCTGACCGCCATTCGCAAACAACCCATCCGATAACTGACTCAGCTGATTAATCGCCGTCAGAAATGCCGGGTTAAAATGCAATCCCTCGCTGCCTGCGTTATCCGCCACCCAACGTTTCCCTTCTTTATGCAACAGGCCCCCTAACTGACGATGCAAAAACTGCTCTATCCGCCCGGAATCCGCCTGGATAAACTGCCCCAGCATCGGCAGGGAAACTTCATCCTGAGCCTCCACAAATGGGTAGCGCCCACTAAAAGCGGCTCGCCAGTCCGACACCACCGCCTCCTGCCACTGCGCATTAAGACTCGCCTGCGCGGGTTGCAGCACCGTCTGCCACGCCTGCGTTAACGGCTGCGCAAACACTGTCTGACCAAAACCGCTCCACTCCGCACCGAGACTGGCGGCCATCAAACTGCCATATTCCTGGGTATCGGTCAGGTCGATACTTTTACCCTGAAATACCGCCTGCGCCAGCGCCTGCATCTTCTCTTGCGGGTCATCGGTATTGGCAATTTGTTGCAATTTGAGACGCACACGGGTCACTCGTGTCAGGAAGGTTTGCAGGCTTAGAGAACTGTCCGTCGCCATCATGCCTTGTGAGCGGCTTTTCCCCATCAGCGCCAGCAACGGGCCAAAGGTCTTGTCCATCGGCCCCGGTGGACCGCCCTGCGGCTCAATCTCCGGGGCGCTATTTTTCCGGAACAGGTTTTGTGCTGATTTAACTAACGAATCCGATAAGGCCGGGTCCTGCTGTCCGGTTTCTCCCTGATAAGCTAATGTGTTCATCAGCGCAATCAGCGGGGACTGGCGCACATCGGCCATCAGGGTTAACTGGTCGATGGTGTCGGAAAGATTATGTGCTTTATGCCAATGCAAACTGTTGAGGAAATTCAGCCAGGCGCCCGAAAAATCCGTGAAATAACGTTCCGTCAGACGCGCCTTTAATGCCGCCGGTGATACCGCATCCGATACCGGCTGATGCCCGTCGCTTAACACCCAGTCAATGTCTTCCCGCCGGGAAGCCGCCACCGCCTCTATCGCTTTCCGGACCTGCCCTTCCCAGGCCTGACGGGTAAACATGCCCGGCACGACACCGGTCGCCGTCAATAACTGCCCTGCATCCGTCTCTCCGGTCATCTGTTCCAGCCGCAAATCGCCGTAACTGTGGGCGACCTGCTGCAACACTTTCTGGTAGAGCGTCGCGTCAGCATTACGCTGCCCCAGCTGATTCAGCAGTATCTGACGCACCTCGCTGACCAGTGGCCTATCCACCGGGATTTTCCACTCCGGGTGCTGCGGCAAATTCCGGGCATAAAAAGCCAGCAGTGACGCCCCGGTGTTTTGCCATAAGCCATCGGCAACCCCTT
>NZ_JAJAFX010000168.1:0-1723 GCF_025384845.1 Photorhabdus temperata
ATATTAAAAATTATTGAAGAAATGGGCTTTGATATTAATACCATTAACATACCTATTACCCTCTCTGGTTTTAAACCTAGAAAATCAAATACAGGAAAAGGAAAAACGAGAAAACCGAAGTATCAGTTTAATGAAAATGGGGAGATTAAATACTGGTCAGGAAATGGAAAAAGACCATTAGGTTTACAAAAACTGCTTAATGAAGGCCATTTATTAGATGAGTTTTTAATTAAAAAATAAGAAAATCCTCGGAGTGAAAATTGCTGTACTCACTGCTCATCTTTTAACATTACTCGCTTTCTCTTTTTGCTTGCATTTCCATTTTTGGGAGATTGCAAGCTTCTTTTTAATCGGTGATTAATTCAGTTATCTATCAGCCAAGAGTTAAAAAATAGGTTTCCGATTAATGCCGGATTTTTAAGGGGTATAAAATGACTAGAAGCAGGTTATTACCTGCTATTTTTAATTTATTTATCAGCGATTATATACTCGGTTTATTTTGCATTTACATAATCTGCTATGATTATTTAAGAGAGTGAATACAGAGATATTAAGGATTTTGTATAAATGGTGGGTTTAAATAAATGCGACTTTTCAGAAAGAGAATTAATTTCATTTAATCGAAAACCATTAACCATTAACCATTAACCATTAACCATTAACCATTAACCATTAACCATTAATAGTAAATTTAAAAAAATCAGCATGTAAAAGATATTATTTGATCAAATAGGTATTTAAGGGCTTTCTTGTTGTTATTTTATGACGAAAATACTAAAAATAACGCAATAAAAAATGAATAAAACGGTTGATTTGGCAGGATTTAAGTTCTGAAAAAAATAGGTGATTATCCGAAAAAATAAAAAGGGATATTTTTATCTCATCAGGCCATTTACTTGCTGATTTATGAGAACAAAATAAAGGGTGGTCACTTATTAAAATTACTGGTAAAACAACGTCAGTAAAGATAAAAAGTGAGTATGATTGACGTTAGTTAAACATAAAACACGATAGTCGATAGTGATTAAACTTCATAAAAAGCAGGTGTTAAACTCGGTAAAAAATGGTGAAAACTTTATATTGATTAGAACCACAAGTTAAGAAAATGACTTTTAATAACATTTAAAGATTATTCATCATGTATTTACCTAACCTGCATAATCATTTAAAAGCGTGAATGCAGAGATAGTAAAGATTTTATATAAAATGGCGTGTCTAAATAAATGCAACTTTTCAGAAGGAGAGCTAATTGCATTTAATCGAAAATCATTAACCATTAATAGAGAATTGAAAAGAAATCAGTACGTAAAATAACATTATCCGAACAAATGGGTATTTAAGTGCTTTTTCGTTGTTACTTTATGAAGAAAATTCTAAGAATAACGTAATAAAGAAATGAATAAAGCGGTTAATCTGGCAGTATTTTAGCCTTGAAGAAGAGGGTGATTATCTGGGAAAACATAAAGGGATTTATTTATATCATCAGGAGATTTATTTTCTGATTTATGGAGGAAAAATAAAAGGTAGTGACTTATTAAAACTGCCGGTTAAATAACATTAATAAAGATAAAAAGTGAGTATAATTAAACGTAAAATACAATATTCCATGATGATTAAAATAAATAAAAAGCGGGTGTTAAAAGTAGTAAAAAACCGTTAAAACTCTATACTGATTAAAACCATAAGTTAAAGCAATGACTTTTAATAACGTTTAAAGCTTGCC
>NZ_JAJAFX010000169.1:0-1713 GCF_025384845.1 Photorhabdus temperata
GCATCCGTACAGCCTTTGCCCCGCTGGCAGGATTTCGTAAACACCGGTATCGGCGGTGGGGGAGCCTGCGTCACTGGCGGTGAACCGGGCTGAACGCTTCCCGCCGCCTTCACCGACGAAGCGACATTTTGCGCCGGCATATTAGTGGGAGCAACAGCCCGATCAGCAACCTCCTCCTGCTTCTCATAGCTGTCCATCACGGAATTGATCAGCCGGGCCCGACAGGGGCAGGTGCTGACACTATCTAATGTGCCCGCCAATCGCCGTCCCATGCTAAACATGCTGGGTACGCCCCCAACAATCATGTAAGTACCGGAATGTTTACCGCAGGTGACGTGATCCCCTTCACGTGCGGTTGCCCGCCCGTTAAATGTGATGGTCTGGTCGCCGGTGATGATAACTCCACCACAGGTTGTTTTATCACCAACGAGCAGATAATAGCCTTTTGCCATTCTATTGATTTCCCCATTGGTTTACAGTACGAAGAGTGGGTCTAACTAAATTGGTCATCATATTCTTACCACTTATAGGTTAATAGATAATCAATAGTGCAATGAATTTAACTTCAAAAGATATAGGAATATTCCGAAAATTACAGAAATTAGCTTGATTGATTTTGGCAATTCATCATGTTTATTAACATACTAAATACAATTTATTATCAAATGTCCCGGAATGTTTACCACAGGTGGCGTGATCCCCTTCACACGCGGTTGCCCGTCCGTTATAGGAATATTCTGAATTTTATGAAAATCAGGTTGATTTTTTGTCTCTGATATTGGTCGCAGCTGTTCCATCAAGATAAAAATCCATTGAGACAAATTTCGGGAAATAGGGTAAAGCTCCAGCTGTTACAAATATCTAAGTTGAACTTAAAATACAACTTTATATCTTGTAGCTATACCATTTTAAGTAAGTTTTTTATTCCATTATTCTTCAAAAATTAAATTAAGCAGAATTTACTTAACCTTAATTTTATTTAAGTTTAGTTATTCCAACAGTCAAAAAATTCAAACCCGGCTTTTGGTTAAAAAGCTCATATAGTTGATTATGCTGATAATTCCTAAATATGTACTATCGAATTACAATATCTCGCAGACTCTATTTAAGAGGCATCCTTTAATTGATCGTACATTATTTCAATTAAATACTATTTTATTCGCATTATTATGGCCCAGAGATAACACCTTTTCTTTCATCCTATTACAAGTCATCGTTATAAGAGTTGCTCTCTCCATCCCTGGTTTATGACAGAAAATTTTTAACACATGTCACTCAATTACTCATGACTGAAAAATCAAATTCATTAATTTATCTAATTAGTAATTATTCTAAAATGTTTTCATACAAGATAGTATTATATGTTACATTTACCCATAATTAAAATTACCATATAAAATAATAATAAGGTTTAATTAATAAATATATGTATTTTGACGCGCAAGTTATTATATTCTATTATAAGGCCAAGATATTCTAAGTATGGTGAAGGTATAATTAGCAGTCAGACCTTGCAGATAACGGCTGAAATAATCATTCAGGAGTCACAATGCAACATATAAAAAACAAACCCAGTAATATCACCCCACAATTAATTCACACGTGGGAAAGAAGCAGCGAACCTTGGGGAGCCAAAGATCTCCAATCAAGGTTTATCTATGCCAATTCCGCTTTTTATCAACTACTCAATCTACCAGAAGATTTCGATATTGC
>NZ_JAJAFX010000017.1:0-92891 GCF_025384845.1 Photorhabdus temperata
GCATACACAGAAAAATTGAAGGGGAGGTGAAGAGCATGACGCTCTCTCGCACCGCCACGGGAAAATATTTCGCCGCTATCCTGTGTGACGATGGAAAAGAGGCGCGGGAAAAGCCGGGCGTTATCACCCGCGTGACCGGTTGCGATATGGGTTTGTCCCACTATCTTATTGAGTCGAATGGGGAGAAGGTCAATAACCTGCGTCACCTTATCAACGCCACCCGTAACCTGCGTCGAAAGCAGAAATCGCTGTCCCGCAAACAAAAGGGCAGTGCTAACCGCGGCAAGGCCCGATTACGTCTGGCGGCAGTCCATGAGCGGGTAGCCAATGCCCGCGCCGATTTTCAACACAAACTCTCCCGGACAATGGTTGACGAAAACCAAGCGCTCATTGTTGAGACACTAAAATCGGCCAACATGATGAAGAATCACCACCTTGCCCGCGCTATCGGGGATGCGGGCTGGAATAGTTTCCTGATGAAATTGGAATACAAAGCCGCAGCAGCGGGGGTCCACCTGGTGAAACTGGATCAGTGGTTCGCCAGTTCGAAAACCTGTCATTGTTGCGGTCACAAAGTGCCGGAAATGCCGCTGCATAAGCGGATCTGGTCATGCCCTTTCTGCCGAGTCGAACATGACCGCGATATCAATGCGGTGCTCAACATCCAGAGCAAGGGCACGAGAGAATTACAGGCGGCGGGGCTCGTCGTCTCTGCCCACGGAGGCCAGCGTAAATCCGTCATAAAGACGGTTGCGGCCTGAGAAGTGGGAAGCCTCGCCGTTTTTTACGGCGGGGAGCAGTCACATCGATATGAAAACATTGAAATGACGTTCACAGAATCGGTCTGATTCTTGAGCTCATAAAGTGAACTATCGTTAGCCAGTTCAAGTAGCATTGGCACTGTAATTTTTAAACGCTTGGCTAGTGCTTCAATATCGATACAAACATCATTAATAAGCACTTTTATTGCTCGATGGAATAATTCAGGTTTTTCATGGGGAATAAGATAATCCTCTTTTTCCTCGATAGCTTCGCCTTTGCGTTTAAGCCCCAAAAAAGCGGTTTTGTATTGAGTATCGGTTAAGAGAGAAAGTTGATGTGCCCGATAAATAATTGCTGCTTTACTCACCTTCCAGGTTAATTTGAATTCACTTAGACCTCGCCAGTTGATTCTCCCGCTGATCGGGGCAGGGAAATATTTAGCCATTGCACTTCGTGGTAAAAGCAGGGCAGAGGCAAATTGGTTGGCTTGAGATTCGGTTATCCTATCACCAGTAGATATTCCGCCGTGTAGCACAAGATGTCCAATCTCATGTGCAATATCAAACCGTTGTCGGCACGGTGATTTCTTTGCTGTATTTCTGACAATGAAAGGTCGATCTAATGGAACGGATAACGCGTCAACATCATCAGATACTGAATCAAACGAGGTAACAAATGCGCCTAGCTTTTCAGCCAGACGTGTCACGTTTTCAATTGGCCCAAATCCCAATCCCCAATCAATCCGACATTTTTCTGCTGCTCGTTCAACTTCTTCCGGGGAATTTGCTTTTAATTCAGGAAATAACACGGGGGGTAAATTTAGGTTTTCTTCGAAAACGACGATTAATCGTCTGTATAACTCAGCCTTTGCAAGTGCTGCTAATTTTGTTGCTATTCTAATTGCGCTGCGTTTACGGAAATGAACAATCTCCTCGTTCACAGGAGATTGTTCTTGGGTTTCAAAAAACGCAGGAGTAACCTGCAAGGCAGTAGCTAATTCATTAGACAGTTCATTAGTTGGCACAGCAAAGCCGGATTCCAGCCGCTGAATATATTGGCGGGTTTTATTAACCTGCTCTGCCACTTGCTCAAGAGATAGCTCGTGATACAGACGAGCTAACCGCAAATTGGAACCATTAAACACTTTTCACCTACTACTTGTTATTACGCTTGTTTTCCCTGGATTTATCAGGCACGGCAGCACTGATAGGATCCAATTCGATTGTTACCGCAGATGGCGGTGTATTGTCTGTAGAATGCAGCACGGATATTTTACTGTTATCGTAAGTCCATTGAGACAACATTTCTTCATGCTCGTTGTAGCCGGCAAAATGAACTTGTGCACCTTCGCTTTCAAACGAGGGTTTTTCTACAATAAAGCGCCATATTGTTGGTATCGTGATTTCTGGCGCCCAGAGCTGGTCTACACTATTACGGCGAAAGAACCCTGATTTTTTAGGATTTTCTGGATCATCACTAAAAAAACGAAGTGGGATTGCTTCTATTTCGATAGTTGTATCCATACCAGGATTAGTTAATTTCAGCCAATGATAAGTACCTTTCATACAGAGCTGGATAAGGCATTGTCTTTGGCGGCCGAATGTACAGGTTCCTCGGGTATAATTATCATCTAATGGTGTAGAAAGCTGCTCATAAGTATGATCAAGCACATTGAGTAATTCTTTTGCAATAATACTTAAACGTTCTTCACTTAACTGTGGATGGAATTCCCAAGGATAGCGGATGTTTGGCATTTACTGTTTTCTCTAAGAGTGCAAAAATTCAAATTTGTCAACCTTGATATTGGTGCAACTTTCTGATTTTGTCAACCCAACATTATTTCAATAGTTTTTTTAATGCATCTCAAATTGAGCTAATTACACGGTTGTTGATTACCACTTATCTTCCCCATCCCGATTTCTAACACCTATATCCTTATAAGCGTTTTCATTTAAAACGTGTTTTTATTGCTATTAGAAAGCACCCGGCCTTTTACGAAAGGTACTTATTACCGTATCCCAAAATGTAATCAGCTCATCTCCGGTATAGGGTGTCGGGGGTAACTGATAATTCCTCAACATAATATCAACATAGGGATTTTTATAGTCCCCAGCCGTTTCATTTGCAACTAACTCAAATTGATATCGAGGGTTATTGTCAAAAGGTTGCAGACCGATTGCTAATAATTCTTCCGCATGAATACCGTTCACTTCCTTTTTCCCTTTTCTGGCTATCCCGCCACGGTTAGCATGCAAATCCTTTTCAATTTCACCAATACGTTCAAGCAAGGTGTTTTCCCCTGTCAGGTCATTAATGATTTCAATACTGAACTTAAAGTTCTCATCCTTATTTCCCCGATAGACAAAACCCATACTCTCTTTCTCATTCCAATTACCGGCAATAAACCCATCAGGAATACAGGTTCCCGCTACTGTCGGGATTTCTGTATCTTTTCTGCCGCTGATTCGGGAAAGCAGGCTGTTCATTTTATGCAGAGTTTGATACAACTCATTATATTCCCTTTCAGAAAATCTACCTTTGATAAAATCGTCCCTGTCTGCTTTATACTTATCATCTGACAACTCAGTAAATTCCATTGTTACGGTAAAAGCAACACCATTGCTATACAAATGCGCTTCTAATACCCGGGCATAACCAGGAATACCAGAACTTTCATTCCTGTCGAAGATCACACCTTCCATATTACCTTGCAGACGATAGACTTTTTTTAAAAAAGGCATATCTTTTGGATCAACATATTGAGTCGTCTTTAATTCCTGCTCTCTAGCCTCTATCCGATATTCAAATTCAGGTGGATACAAACGTTCCGTTTCTATTTTCGCATCGCCAATAAATATCCCATCATGGATAATATTGCCAAATACCGCAGGGATATCAATCAGATAACGGCCCACACAACGGGTTTGCATATTGGTTAACATTTCAGTTGTCACTTGCTTTTCCTTCTCGGTTAAACTGGGGTGATAAGGGTCAGGGAAATACCACCGCCAGAGGGCATAAATAGCCAACACAGACAATAAAATAAGGAAGATATTTTTCTTATTCAATCTTCACCGCCTGAACCATCTTCACAATTGAGCGCAGAGTAAATAACCTGGCTTTATCCTCGTTATATGCCCCTTCATGGTCAGCATCCGTTGCCAACTGGCTGCATAATCTTCTGGTTGGAATACGGCCAGCCTGTTCCGGCACGGTACCATCCCCTTTCTCATTTGGAGGTGCCAGTTTAAAAGTTTTCGCGGCAATATCCTGAAAAGAAGGCCCGACAGAAAATTGAACCATACGTGTTGTGCCGGTTTCCAAATCAAAAGGATCATATAACGGTTGATTAAATGTCATGCCGGAATAATCTTCTGTTTTATTGTAATAATTTTTACTGACTTCTTTCCAAGAGATAACTCCATATGACAAATGTTTCTCACTGGCACCATAAAAGGCATACGTATTGGGGTGGTATTTACCACTCAGCTCTTCAATAAATGGCTTGACTGTTTTCTTCATTAATCGCCAGTAATCATTCCAACTTTCCTTATCTTTCCATTTATTTTCTTTATCTGGATTTAAAAACCGGGTTTCACATAATCCCCACCATCGGTTCTTTTCCAGATAAATCTCCTGATAAGGGTCGGATTCCGGCAGCTTGTGCGTGATTTTGCCATCGGCAATATGTAACCAACTTTTACCATACGCCTTTCCCGGCAAGAGCTGTAAAGGACCGGGAGACTGAGCTAATACTGGGGTCATCTCTGCACCATTACTGCCGATAACCAACCCAGTTATGCCATCTTCACCGGTTTTCATCCTCTTATAAGTCATGGGTGAACCCGTATCAGGCATAACGCCATGCACGATACCTAAAATTTTATCCCGCCCACCCAACTTTTCTGAATAATGGCGGGCCACTAACCCCCCATGGAGTGAGTGACTAAAATAACCTTATTTGCTGCACAACGTTTACCGTAGAAGGCTAAAACCTTATCAACATATTTTGCCAGCTTTTTAGCGGAATCCTCATTAGATTGCAGCCAGTTATAACCCATCACGTGAACCGGGTACATAAAACGATAACTGTGTCCAACCTCTTCCGTTGTCAGTGGTTCTTCACCCCACTCAGCCCCCAGATTCTGACCGATCAATTGTTGACGAGCAGTCTTCTTTCCCTGTCCTTCCATGCGATACTCAAACACCAGACGCTCATCATCCAGCACCAATTGAAGCTAGGGCAAAAAATGACCATAGCTCAGATAGGCCACTTCTCCCCAACCACGTTGGTGGCGATCAGGGAGTTTCCTTCCTTCGGCGATGTAATTATTTATTGCGCCCGAATCGTAAATATCGGTGTTTTGGGGATCTAATGTTCTTTTCCTATAAGAAGCATCCTTTGATATCCAACCTGCAACACCAAGCTGAGAATTTACCAACCAAACTGGCTCATCATCATGTTTCGATTTTAAATTGCTCCCCATTACCCCCGGCAAGAAAATCACCGGGATCACCTTACTCGCGTATTTCAAACAAACTGCTATCAGGTTTTCTTCCTTTCTGGCATTAGGTAGGTTGTAGTACGGACGACCACATTCATCATATTCAGGATGAAGATAAATTTCTTTTTCTTCTTCTTTTTCAATTGGTTTATCCATTATCTACTCCTTATCTTCTATTGCGTTAATGGGATGAGTTGTTTCTGGATAAGGTTATTCTCTTAACGAGTGTCTACAGAAGCCAATATAAAAAACATGGAAAACATAACATATCAAAAAAAGCCAAACAATATGAAATTTATTTTCAGGAAAGATTTCATTGATTCTTTTAATCTGGATTACCGAATTATTTCAGTAGCAGTTTTTCTGTTTTACATTTTAATAAACTGCAAATGCAATGATGCACTCCTGTTATTTCATCGACTTTCATTAAATATATTTTTATTTAAATTTCAATGCATTATATTACACAAATTAATTTAAACGAGTAAATTTATCTATTCTATTATTGCCATCCCCTCATTCATTTGGCAAGTAATCAGAATATTATTCCCCTTAATACGAAAGAGAATTAATCTCAATTACGCTATATTTAACTAAACAATACTTAAACAACATCGTCCATAAACCTCATAATCAATGGAATTTTTAGGAATATTCTTAGTGATATCTTAATGAAGGTTTAATTATAAAAAGATGGATCAATGAAGATTAACACGCAGAAAAGAATTACCCATACTCAAAGAAAATCCAGAATTGATGAGGGGATGAGTTGTCAGTCTGATATTACCAATTAGTGAATAAAGTAACTTTACGATGTTAAACAAATTCATAAGTAAACGAAACTATTCACCTTGTTAAACTGTCATAACCTCATCATACACTGAACTTTAAGCCTCTCGAAAATACCCTCCAACATATTGTTTTTATTGGATTTTATTGGAGGCAACTTTGCGTGAGAAAGCAACCAAAAGATGACTGAATAGTAAGCGTTTTCATGATTTTCAGGTGATAGCAAAAGATAGCTTGGGACGTAGTGTATAAAGCTATTTCTGAGCGCGGTTATACCAGACGTTTCGTACCAAACAGAACCAAAATAGCTGCTAATAGTGCGCATCCGCCGCCGCTGAGGGCGACACCACTCCATGAAAGATGCCAGGCTGCTATTGCTCCTAAAGAGGAACCCGCTGCGCCACCGGCGAAATAGCATGTCATAAAAACGGTATTCAGTCGGCTCCGGGCATCAGGTAGTAAAGTATACAATCGTGTTTGATTCGCGACTAAACCAGCTCTGCTGCCAAGATCCAGGAAAATAATACCTGCGAATAAAAACAGAATGCTGTGACGGGTTCCACCAATCAGGCACAGGGCCAACGTCACCAATAAAGCGCCAGTAGTAACAACAGCTCTTCCCCCGAAACGATCTGTCATTGAACCCATTGTTGATGAAGCCAACATTCCCACAATGCCCGTCAAGCCAAAAAGACCTGCGATATCACTACCCCAGCCATAAGGAGGTTGGGAGAGTAATAAGGCCAGAGAGCCCCACAATGTATTAAACGCGGCAAACAACAAAAAACCGGATAAAGCGGCTTCACGCAAAAGTGGTTGCTGTTTAATCAGTTTGCCGAGTGAGGTAAGAAGCTGACCATAAGCCATAGTTTGTGGTGCTGCCGTTTTTGGAAGGACAAACCAGACTAGAAAAAACAGGAATATATCGATTAAAGCTGCCAGTAAAAACATTTCACGCCAGCCGAAATGCTCTCCGATTGCACCACTCAATGTTCTGGCAAGCAGTGCTCCCGCGAAAAGGCCACTCATCAGATTTCCTACAACCCGGCCACGTTTTTCTGGCGCTACCCACCCGGATACTGCCGGAATGATAATTTGTGCTGAAATAGAGGTTAGCCCTAATATCAGGCTACTGGTCAAAAACCATATAAAATTTGGTGCGGCGGCACATAAGATAAGGCTGGCTATATTGCCGGTTAGTAGGCAGAAAACAAGTTTACGACGACTTAATGTATCACCAAGAGGGCCAAAAAAGAGAAGCCCCGCAGCGTAACCAATTTGCGTTAACGTAGCGATCCAACCGGATGTTGCACCATCAATGCCAAAGCTTGTGCTTATTGCCGGCAATAATGGCTGATTATAATAAAGATTAGCTACAGCAAAACCGCAGGCGGCAGATAACAATATGAGAGAAATAGAAGAAGTGGGATCTGGTTTGATTGCTGTGTTTGACACGAAAACCTCCAGCATTTGATCTGTATTATCGTAAAAGAATTCTGCCACTATCTCAGGATTGCGGGAATAAAGATGGCAAGCGAAATTGCTTTGCATAGAATGCAAAATTGATAGCGCGATCAATTTCCATATCTTGCTTGTAATATCAGATACGTTTAATCATATATAGGTAAAATCTATGATGAAAGATTTGCTACGTACCGATATTCTGGCAACATTCGTTAATGTTGCCCGTTCACAGAGTTTTTCTGCTGCTGCTCGTCTACAGGGCATGGCAGCTTCATCTATTACACGTCAGATAGACAGCCTTGAGCAGATGTTGGAGGTAAAACTTTTCTTGCGTTCTACCCGTGGCTTATCACTGACTGATGCAGGAGAGATTTTATTTTCAAGAGCGCAAGATATTATCAATAATCTTGTCGATATCCAGGCTGAGTTAGCGGCTTTGGATGGAGAACCGCAAGGGGTACTGCGTGTTGCCTGCCTGCCAACGTTTGGGCGTCACCATATAATTCCTATGTTGGAAGAACTATTCATCCGATATCCCAAAATTCAGGTTGAACTTGATCAAACAGAGCGTTTGACTGATCCCGTCAGGGATCGTCTTGATGCGGTTATTCGGGTTGGTGAATTAAAAGATAGCTCTCTTTACTCAAAATGGATAGCTACCCAGACTTGGGTTGTGTGTGCCAGTCCAGGCTATATCCAGAAGTGCGGGGCTCCGACAACACTTTCTGAGTTATCTAACCATTATTTGCTTGATAAACATCATGATCCTGCTGGCATTTGCTGGTCACGCTATCAGGATGCTATCAATCTCAGCAATGAGAACAGAATTTTTCGCAGTGATGACTTTGACACATTAAGAATGGCCGCCGTCACTGGGGTTGGAGTAGGGCTTCTTCCTAACTGGGTTGTTTCGTCGGATATTCGTTCGGGAGGGCTTGTTGCATTATTCAATGATCCTGATGAACGTAAGGATGGTATCTATTTATTACGGGCACTTGCGTACCCGCCAGCAAAATTAACGGTATTTATATCACTATTGCAGGAGTGGCTTGCCAGGGAGATTTAGCGTTAATAGAAGAGTGATCAAACTTTCTCAAGGATCATCGCGATTCCTTGTCCAACGCCAATGCACATAGTACATAAGGCCAGTTTTCCTTGTTGGCGGTGTAATTGATAGACGGCATTTGCTAAAATCCGTCCCCCAGATGCACCTAATGGATGCCCCAATGAAATAGCCCCGCCGTTACAGTTGACATGGGATGCATTCCATTGAATATTCAGCTCTTTCATTACAGCCAGAGTCTGTGCGGCAAAAGCTTCATTAATTTCGATAACATCCATGTCTTCAATTCTTGTTCCAGATATCGCTAAGGCTTTTTTAACAGCTGGAACTGGCCCTATGCCCATGATTTCAGGGTTAACCCCTGCTGTTGCTGTACCAAGGATTTTTGCCAGAGGTTTAAGCTGATGTTTGTCACATGCCATTTTGCTGGCAATGAGTAGGGCGCTGGCGCCATCATTGATTCCAGAAGAGTTTCCCGCAGTAATTGTTCCTTTTTCTTTTACGATTGGCTGTAATGCAGCTAGTGCTTCTAACGATGTTTGCCTTGGATGTTCGTCCTGAGAAAAGGCTATGATATTGCCTGCTTTACCAGATAGAGTAACTGGAATAATTTCATCTTTGAAAAAACCACTTATTTGTGCCTTTAATGCTCGTTGTTGACTTTGCAAAGCAAATTTGTCTTGTTCCTGTCTTGAAATAGCGTAACGGGGATCCCCCTCTTGAGTCACGAAGTGCGAAAGTGGGGGAGGATGTCAAAGGTTGATAACACTTTTTTTAAGGTGTAGACTGATTGCGTTAGCAGGAGAATGTCGTGCTAGAACCGAGGCTACCAATCTCGTATAGCACAAAGACAAACCGCCCTATCCAAGGGTAAAAGCAAAAAAACCAACCTCATCAGTTGGTTTTTTATTTTTATCTACTCATCATTTTAATTGATTGAATCATCTGCAAATAAACCTATAATCAACGGCTGTTAGTTTGGGTTAGCGTTCTGGCCTGTGTATCTCTGACGCAAGTTTTCTTAAGTCCTGGCTGAAGTACAGGTGGTGCTGATTCAGTGCCTCGGTCAGAGCGCGATATTCTCCTGCTAACACAGATAAGGGCCAGCCGGACAGGCAGCGTAAAGGCAATGGTTGGTTAAGTCGTGCTCCTAACAGGAGCAAACGGGTGAAAGCATTTATTGATATTGCTATCATCGTTCTCAAAGCGTTAGTTGCGCTTTTAGAGCTGATCCGTGCATTTCTGAAATAGATAACGGAAACGTAGCTAAGGTCATCGGGTTAACCTCCCGGTGGCCTTTAACATTTATGGTGCATTGGTTAATCTCTTTATCCTTCAATTTATTACCTTCAGTAAAACGTGACCATATGCTTCTTCAAGCCTTTTGATTGGATTATTGAACTGATCAACCTTGCGAATTACGACAAAGATCTTTGCATGTGATTTGGTTTTCATCAATTCGTCAAGCATATATGCACCGATAAAACCTGTTGCACCAGTCAATAAAGCATTTTTCTTGGTCATCACTATTGTTACCTCATTATGTGTGGGTTTCATATTTCATTCTTTTTTTAACTTTGTAAATATATATTTAACGTATAAGTGCTTTGCATAAAATGCAAAAATACATTTCACATATATTAACTATTTGTCGCTTTTTTATTATCTGATGATTTTTTCTATAGATAATGAAATTAGTGTTGCGATTATTATAAATATAGGCATTTGTTTTTATTTTTTAATATTTCTTGGTAATGGATAATTTAAAACAGAAAGAGATTTTATTAAATTACTAACATGCTAAGTATATTTATAGCACATATTGATGACTTTTAACTATATATTAATTGATAAAGTTTACTGACTGTGTGGTTTTATTTTTTGCTATTTTATGATTATTGTTAATATCAATTTCTTACTGGGAACTTTATTCTTGTGATTATATCAATGTAATTAATTGGTTAGTAAACAAAATATAAATTAATAATTGATAACTTTAATGCGTAGTTAAAAGAGACATTTAACCATTATCTAAGTATTAGTCTCATTTATTATTATTGAATTGTCAGCGAGATATATTTATTCTCTGATATTGTTTTTGATTTGTAAATATATATATTCTTAATTAATATAGAGATTTATTATGACTAAAATTTTTTCTTTTAATAAGAATCGTCGAGATTTATCGGCTGGGCATAACTCACTTCTTAAGGAAGTTAATGGTGTGAATGGATTGCCTAAATCTCTGGCGCCTGGCTTCCCTGATTTAGATGATCAGTTTAATCAGATGGGAGTCAAACATCTCCGGATCCATGATTGTTTTGGTATTGGTGATATGGATAACTATTTCCAGGCGGACAGAAAAAATAATCAAAATCAAATTATTGTCAATGCCGAAGAAGAAAATCAATCCGCGGTTAAAAAACTTATCGCTGATATTTCAAATATCAGAAGTATTTTTCCCTATGCTGCTGCCGGGATGAGAAATCATGATATTAGTCTTGCATTAAAAGAGGCTAATTATAAAATGACTGATGCTTATCTGCGTGATGTTATGAGAAATCAAGTGGAGCTAAACCCAGATAATATTCAACGACAAATAATGTTTCGTATCGGGCGTTCCTTTGGCGGTGGTCATGAGATACCACAAGATTTTGATGTTTATGCAACATTAGTAGGTACCTTAGTGAATCGCTACGCTTTAAACTATGCCAAAATTGGCCTGCCTAGAAAAATAACCTACTGGCAGGTTTGGAACGAGCCTGATTTATCGATGTTCTGGAATAGTGATGATCCTAAAAAGTATTATGAATTATATGCAAAAGTTGCAAGAATAATTAAATCTGTTGATCCTTCTGTCAAAGTAGGTAGCGCTGGCATTGTGTTTGTTAATAATGCATTAGAGAGTTATGTTGATGGATTCTTACGATATTGTAAAGATAATGATGTGCCGCTGGATTTCTTTTCCTGGCATGGATACGTTGAAACCGGAGATCCGCAAAACATCCTTGATGTGGGGAATACGGTTCAACAAAGTTTGAAAACTTATGGTTTTACCGATGCAGAAAGTTTCTGTACTGAGTGGAATTCCTGCCCTATTGGGACAAAAAATACATATACAAAAGTGCAGGGCATTAAAAATGCGGCATATATTGCTTCCACATTTATTTATATGCAATATATGAAAATTGACAGGGCATATTATTATCGGGGAGATGGTTTATCTTTTGGTTTGTTTAATGATCAATCTAGTCCTAAAAACCCACATATTAAAAATTTCTGTACGTATTCGGCTCAATCCTTTAGTCTTTTTGCCAGAATGTTTGAAACACCTTATATCCTAAGTGGTAACAAGGATTTCTCAACAGGTTTAACGGTTTTGGCAACCGAGAATGAATCAGGTAATAAAATTAATATCCTTGCCGCAAATTATAAAGTTGACCGGAGTCTTGCAGATGGCAATTCGGCACCTGATTATTTATATCAGCAATACTATTTGGATACTAGCCGATCACTGAATAAATTAACCGATATCTGGAGTAAGAATAAATGGTTTGGTGGTGTTGATCCAACAACAATTCACCCTGATAATGCGGTAGTGCAATATGAAGTTATTAATAAAATTCCTGATGATAATATGTTGAGAGCTAAAAATCGTAATTATATTGATAGCGATCAGGGTATTACTGTGGTAATTAATCATATAGGTTATAAAAAATTTAAAGTTAAAGCGTACCGTATTCAAGAAGGGGGAACATTGGAACAAATGACACCACCAGAAGTAACTAGTCAAATTACTGTGTCTATATCTAATAATAAATTAACATTAGTGGATGAAATGGCAAAGCCTTCAACAGTGACATTATATTCACTAGAACTAAGCTATCATTAACTTAGTATTAAATTAAAGTATTATGGTGGGTTGTTTTATCTATTTTTTATTAAATAAAATCATTGTGTTTTTGTTGGTAATATTATTTTGTTTGTTGAGATAATTATAAAAATATAATTATTTAATGAGACAGGATGAGAATAATAGATAATGGTTTTAAAGTGTGGTTAAGGTTGATATTTTATTGTTAAGTTATTGGATAGGTGTTTTTATTCTCTGATATTGTTTTTGATTTATAAAGATATATATTATTAATTAATATAGAGGTTTATTATGACTAAAATTTTCTCTTTTAATAAGAATTGTCGAGATTTATCTGCTGGGCGTAACTCACTTATTAAGGAAGTTAATGGTGTGAATGGGTTGCCTAAATCTCTGGCACCTGGTTTCCCTGATTTAGATGATCAGTTTAATCAGATGGGAATCAAACATCTCCGGCTTCATGATGGTTTTGGTATTGGCGATATGGATAACTATTTCCAGGTGGACAGAAAAAATAATCAAAATCAAATGATTGTCAATGTTCCAGAGGAAAATCACTCAGCAGCTAAAAAACTTGTCGCTGATATTGCAAATGTTAGAAGTATTTTTCCCAATGCGGCGATTGGGATGAGAAATCATGATGTTAATCTTGCATTAAGAGATGCTAATTATGAAATGACGGATGCTTATCTGCGCGATATTCTGAATAATCAAGCAGATCTGAATCCAGATAATATTCAGCGCCAAATCATGTTTCGTATCGGGCGTTCTCTTGATGGAGGTTATGAAATACCAGAAGACTTTGATATTTATGCAAAATTAGTTAAAGCTTTGGTGAATCGTTATGCTGTAAACTATGCCAACATTGGAATGCCGAAAAAAATAATTTATTGGGAGGTTTGGAACGAGCCAGATTTACTGTTTTTCTGGAATAGTGATGATCCACAAAAATATTATGCATTATATGAAAAAGTAGTGAGAGTGATTAAGGCTGTTGATCCTGATGCTAAAGTCGGTGGTGCTGGCATTTCGTTTAGTAATAATGCCGGGGGTGATTATATTGATGGGTTTTTCCGGTATTGTAAGAATAATAATGTACCGTTAGATTTCTTTTCTTGGCATGGGTATGTTGACACTGGAGATCCGCAAAACATTATTGATATGGGTAATACGATTCAGAAAAGTTTGCATACTTATGGCTTTACTAAGACAGAAAGTATTTGTACTGAGTGGAATTCCAGTCCTTTTGGGTCGAGAAATACATTTACAAAAGTGCAGAGTGCTAAAAATGCAGCATATATCGCTTCGTCACTTATTTATATGCAATATACGAAAGTTGACCTGGCACATTATTATCGGGGAGATGGTTTATCTTTTGGCTTGTTTAATGATCAACCTAACCCTAAAAATCCAAATGTCAGAAATTTTTGTACCTATTCAGCTCAATCTTTTGGCCTTTTTGCCAAAATGTTAAAAACACCTTATATATTGAGTGGTCATAAAGATTTTTCAACGGGTTTAACGGTTTTGGCAACCGAGAATGAATCAGGTAATAGAATTAATATTCTCGCTGCAAACTATAAAGTAGACAAGAGTTTTTCAGATGGTAATGTAGCGCCAGTTCCTGCGGATTTATATCGACAATATTATTTTGATAGCAGCCGATCATTGGACCAATTAACGGATACCTATAGTAAAAATAAATGGTTTGGTGGTGTTGATCCCACCATAATTCATCATAATAATGCAGTAGTACAAAATGACCCTGTACAGCAGATTCCGCTGGATACTCTTTTGAGACCTAAAAATCGCGATTATACTCATAGTGACCAAGGTGTTACTGTAGTAATTGATAATATCGGTTGTAAAAAAGTGAAAGTTAAAGCATACCGTATTCAAGAAGGAGGATCTTTAGAACGAATGCGACCACCAGAGATAACTAACCAGATTACTGTGTCTATATCTAATAATAAATTAACATTAGTGGATAAAATGGCAAAACCTTCAACGGTGACATTATATTCATTAGAGTTAAATAATCATTAGTTCTTATGAAATGAAAATGTTATAGTAAGTTGTTTTCTATTTATTTTATTATTAAGTGGAAAATAAAATCATTATAATCATGTGCAAGAGATTTTTTTAATCCATTAGGCTCTGGAATGAGCCTTTTTTAATAATGAATGGTTGTTATAAATGTATTTAATTCAGAACCCATACAATGTCTATTATTGGCGATTTTCGTATTTTTTTATATTCAATTGTTTTTTTGATTTATAGAATGTAATTTATTAATGAATATAGAGGTTTTTTATGACTAAAATTTTTTCATTCAATAAAAATCATCGAGATTTATCGGCTGGGCATCACTCATTGCTTAAAGAGGTTAATGGTTTGAATGGTGTACCTAAATCTCTGGCACCTGGCTTCCCTGATTTAGATGATCAATTTAATCAGATGGGAATTACACATATCCGGATTCATGATGGTTTTGGTATTGGCGATATGGATAACTATTTCCAGGTGGATAGGTTAAGTGATCAGAGTCAAATGATTGTTAATGTCCCAGAAGAAAATAAACCCGCGGCTAAAAAACTATTTACTAATATTTCAAATGTCAGAAGTATTTTTCCCTATGCTGCTGCCGGGATGAGAAATCATGATATTAGTCTTGCATTAAAAGAGGCTAATTATAAAATGACTGACGCTTATTTGCGCGATATTATGAATAATCAAGCAGAGCTGAATCCCTGTAATATTCAGCGACAAATAATGTTTCGTATTGGGCGTTCCGGTGAGGGCGGTTATGAAATACCACAAGATTTTGATATTTATGCAATATTAGTGGGCACCTTGGTGAATCGCTATGCTTTAAACTATGCCAGAATCGGCTTGCCGAGAAAAATAACTTACTGGCAAGTTTGGAATGAACCTGATTTACTTTATTTCTGGAATAGTGATGATCCTCAAAAGTATTATGAATTGTATGAAAAAATTGCAAGAATAATTAAAGCTGTTGATCCTTCGGTTAAAGTAGGTGGCGCAGGTATTGCGTTTGTTAATAGTAAACTTGAAGATTACGTTGATGGATTCTTACGATATTGTAAAGATAATGATGTGCCGTTAGATTTTTTTTCCTGGCATGGATACGTTATAACCGGAGACCCACAAAACATTATTGACGTGGGGAATGCGGTTCAACAAAGTTTGAAGGATTATGGTTTTATTAATGCAGAAAGTTTCTGTACTGAGTGGAATTCCAGCGCTATTGGGACGAAAAATACATATACAAAAGTGCAGAGCCCTAAAAATGCGGCATATATTGCTTCCACGTTTATTTATATGCAATATACCAAAGCCGATAGAGCTTATTATTATCGAGGTGATGGCCTATCTTTTGGTTTGTTTAATAATCAAATTAGTCCTAAAAATCCAAGCATTAAAAATTTCTGTACCTATTCAGCTCAATCCTTCTATCTGTTTTCCAGAATGTTTGAAACACCTTATATCTTAAGTGGTAATAAGGATTTTTCAACAGGATTAACTGTTTTGGTTACCGAGAATGCAGAAGGTAATAAAATTAATATCTTAGCTGCAAATTATAAAGTTGATAAGAATTTTGCAGATGGTAATTCGGCGCCTGATTATTTATATCAACAATATTATTTGGATACTAGCCGAACACTTAATCAATTAACCGATACCTGGAGCAAGAATAAATGGTTTGGTGGCATTGATCCGACAATAATTCATTCAGATAATGCGGTAGTACAACATGATCCTGTTCAGAAACTTCCGGATGATAATTTGTTGAGAGCTAAAAGTCGTGATTATACGAATAGTGACCAAGGACTTACCGTGGTGATTAATCATATAGGTTATAAAAAATTTAAAGTTAAAGCGTACCGTATTCAAGAAGGCGGAGAATTGGAACAAATTTCACCACCAGAGGTGACCAACCAAATTAATGTTTCTATATTTAATAATAAGCTAACGCTGGTAGATAAAGGAGCAACTCCTTCAACGGTAACATTATATTCATTAGAGTTCAGTTATCATTAGTTTGATATTTTAATAATGAGAGGTAGATTCACATAATAAGCTACCGTCTTGATTGTCAAGTTTTGATAGCATAGTTTTCATCATATGATTGCTGCATTAATCAGCTGGATTGGCATATTAATAACAAGGCAAGTTACTGCTGCCTGGATAAATAATATGCCAAAACGCTCGTCCAGCTTAGTGTATATCCTCCGCAGTCACCAGATAGCCGATATCCAGCAGCACCTCGACAACCGCCGAACCAAAACCGCCTGCCGCATCCGTGATGACGGCAATTTATCGACTCATGTATCAATCCCTTCTTTGAACGTCGTGTCGATAATCTTGCGGGCGTTAACCATGGCATCGAAGATGCGTTCTTCGAAGAAGCGCACATCATCCTGTGACATCAACAAGTTAGAATAGATACGCGACAACGGTGAGAACTGGATGCCATAGTGTTTAGCCGTCTCGCGGATGATGTCGCCGCAGAACTTTACCTTATCTCTGTAACCCAGGGATTGCTCGACCGGCTCCTGCTGAGAGTGGTACACCAACGCGGTTGGCATACCCTGAATCACCAGAGGTAGATCAACCGCTTCAGCCGCCTTGACGAAAACATTGGCGAGTTGACGAGTCATGCCGGCCATGCGGTCGTAACAACCCAGATCACGCTCAATCAGTGAAAAGGTTGCCTTGATAGCCGCCAGCCCCAGCGGATAACCGTTGAAAGTACCGGTATGAATTACTTTGCCACGGGTATACAGGTCCATGATGTCGCGACGGCCAGCAATGGCGGAAATCGGCATTACACCACCGCCCAACGCCTTGCCGAAGGTCGCCAGGTACGGAGTGACGCCCAGCAGTTGCTGCGCACCGCCGAGGCCCAGGCGCACACCAGTGATAACTTCATCGAAAATCAGCACAATATTGTATTTTTCACACAGCGCCTTGGCCTTCTCCAGATAGCCTTCACGCGGAAAAATGCCGCCACCGTTGATGCAGATGGGCTCCATCAGCACAGCAGCGATTTTGTTGTGATAGCGTTCAATAGTCGTCGCGAGCACATCAATGTCATTCCACGGCAGCATAAAAGACTGACCAGCAATCGAACCGCTCTCTTGTCCCCAAATATCGGGCAAATCGCCCTGAAACTGCTCCGACGCCGGATAGTGAAGATCCTGCGCATTACACCATCCCACCATGTTATCGGCATTGCCATGGTAATGGCCGTGGAAACGAATAAAGCGATTTTTGCCGGTAAAGCCGCGTGCTAAACGTAACGCGTTCTGTACTGCCTCGGTCCCACTCAAGCAGAAGCGGACCATCTCGGCACAGGGGATGTGCTTCACCATAGTTTCACACACTTCCACTTCCAGATCGCAGGTATCCACCGACGTGACCTTGCCCATGTACTGAATTAGCGACTCGTTGTAGGTTTCATTGTGATGACCAACAAACAGTGCGCCGAACTTACAGAATAGATCGAGGTGTTCATTACCATCCAGGTCCCAGACGCGCGAGTTGCGCCCACGGTTGAACGGGATCACCAGTGACCGTTCAGGATCGCCGACGTTGTAATGAGTGCCGCCAGGCAACAGATCCCAGCACTTTTTATAAAACTCCGTTGAGCTTTTCCATGACAGTTTTGTGACTGCGTCTATAGATTGCTTACTTTCCGCCTGTGTTTGTGGTGTCGAATTGCCGTTAGCATGATCCACACCTTTGGATAAGTTAAACGGCGCATACCGCTTAACCGGTTCCGGAAGCGTGACATGCATAAGCTCAAGCAGTGCAATGCGGGTCAGGTAGGCGGTGCCACTCATCAGCAGGTGGGCAAGTTCCGCCACCTTGCGCTGCGCCACATCTTCCAGTGGCGTGCCCTGTAGCCACTCGTTCATCGCCCCCATCGCCGAACCGCACCAGATTTGATAATCCATATGGCGCGTCGCTTCACCGTTTATCGCCCAATGAGATGACTGGCCGAGATACCACTGAAACAGCAGCGCCATTTTTTTCTTTGGCTGCTGCTCTGCCTTTTCAATCACCGCAGACAGGTTACAACGTTGGAAATAAGCCACCGTCTCCTGCCAGATTTCAGCCAGCGGCTTATGGAAGATCTGCTTTTCCAACTGGGCCACGTCCTGAGCCGGGAGCTCGTCCAGGCTGTCGTACTGCTTATACAGCGCGTAGAGTTTCTGGGCGCGTACCGCATACATACTGCCCAGTTTCAGCACCTGCACTTTAGCACCCAACTCAAACATATCTGCCGACGGCGCCATCGCCACATCACCTATCTGCGCCTTGCCTAACATCTGTTTTACTGCCTCAGAAGTACCGGCCTCCACGCAAGCCTGGTTTATTGAGCCGGTCACTACATACGCCGCGCCGAGGGCAAAAGCAGACAGAATGGCGTGAGGGGTTCCCAAGCCGCCTGCTGCGCCAATCCGCACCCGGAAACGGTGGCCGGACTCGTGCTCAATGTCGTCGCGTAGCTGCACTACGGAGCGAAAGGTGCAGGACAGCACCCCTTGATCAGTGTGGCCGCCGGAATCTCCTTCCACGGTAATGTCATCCGCCATCGGCACCTGACGCGCCAACGCTGCCTGCTCTGCGGTAATTACCCCCTCAGCCAGCAGTTTTTCCAAGATATTTTCCGGTGCTGGACGCAAAAAACACTCGGCAACCTCACGCCGTGATACCTTAGCAATAATGCGGTTTTGGCGCAGGATACTGCCATCTTGTTGCCG
Source organism: Photorhabdus temperata (assembly GCF_025384845.1). Classification (NCBI taxonomy): domain Bacteria; kingdom Pseudomonadati; phylum Pseudomonadota; class Gammaproteobacteria; order Enterobacterales; family Morganellaceae; genus Photorhabdus; species Photorhabdus temperata. The sequence goes on from NZ_JAJAFX010000017.1 coordinate 19,249, forward strand.
CTTCAGCCCACAAGTGCGGTAGTACACCAATGCCATGCTCAGTTTGATATAGGCCGAGGCTTCAACCACCCTGACCTGGTGTTCCATGCACAACCGCACACAGGCCATTTCCCACTCCGGGTTGCCGGGGTTGTGTAGCAGGTTGACACCAAATGGCCCGTTGGGCAGGTGCTGGCGCAGCGTAGTAATCGCCTCGGCAATGCGCGGAATGCTCAACCCGCCAGCACCTAAAATGCCGAGGATACCGTGCTGACCCAGGGCGATCACCATCTCTTCCGAATGAATGCCATTTGCCATCGCCCCGGCGTAATAGGCCAGATGTACGCCATAATCCTGGCAGAAACTGTTATCCCCCAGATCGGCTGCCGTCACCGCCGGTAACATACCGAGCACAACCGCCTTGCCGGAGGGAAGTGGTTCATTGGCCGGTAACAGCGCCACCCCATCACCCAATTGCACCACTTGCAGGGCGTGCTCAAGATCATACAAACTGGCGGAACCCGCCGTCAGCGGCAGCGCAGATGCTGGGTATCGGCTACCGGATTGGTTAACAGATAAACGATGACTCATTTTCATGCTCCCTGTGTCAACAGCGCCGCAGAGGCAGGCGCCGGGTAAAGCCTGTACCCAAGTTATCACACAGGCCAATGATGTTGCCGCGATAGATGATTTCAGCGATAAAGATCAGCGAGATAGCCGTCAAGGTAGTGCTATCATCCTGGTACTGAGCATCGATCGATTTACAGGTCAGGCGATAACGCAACACGTCACGTTCGCACTTCACTTCACTGCGGAATTTGGCACTGCACTGAAGGTTGTACAGCGTGTGGGAGACCAAATCGCTTTGCGAGTTCAGCCCAAGATAATATAGGTAGAACTTTACCAACTGTTCGCAGCCCTCAACCAATAACGTGCCCGGCATGACCGGATCGTTTTTAAAATGCACTTTGAATACCCAGTGTTCGGGATCAATATCCATCTCACCGATCACCTCCCCTAGGCCAAAAGCCCCGCCGGATAAGTCAACATTCAGTACCCGACTGAGCATACGTGAATGTGGAGCAGAAAATTTGACGGTACCTTCATGGGCATACTGCGGACCAAAACAGGCGGCAATGTCCCCTTGCATCAGGGCACTGATATGCTGTTCGTCAAAGCGTTGACGCAGGCAACGCAGCGGCGGCGTGAAGGGTTGGGCCAGTTTTGCTGTGGCAAAATACGGCGCGGTATCTATCTGCCTGACTTTGGCGATCTCGCGCATGGTGAAGAAGCCGGAGTTACCTGCCTGTTTTAACACCAGTCGCTCACCGACGTAGCAGGAGTATTCATAGGTAATCAAGACCATCCCTCCAGCGCGCACACAGGAGTTGATATCGACCCGGCCACGCAGCACCTCACCCACCTTTGGCATCTCACTGTACACCGTGGTTTGACTGTCTACCGCGCGATAGCCCAATAGCCCTTTGAACAGGTGGTCGCAGCCGATGACAGTGAAGGCCACTATCAGCGCGTGGGAGGATTCTAGGACGATAAAAGTCGGAGCCTTGCCGTCCACCACATACCAGGCATCAACAGGAATGTCGTATTCCCACTCAATGTAGCAAGGCTCAAGCTGATCCTTAACCGCTGACAGCGCGGTAATACGCGAGACAAACAGGTACGGCGGGGACGGCATACGAGTGCGTACCGGATAACAGTCCACCTTGGCATACTCTGCCCCCAGCACATTTGCGACTAAACCGTCAGTCAGCTCAATAATCTGACTCTCATCGAATAGCGGCGTACTAGCAGCTGCGGAGGAGTGATCACTGAGGATGTGATTGAGCAACTGATAATAGGACTGCTCAAGGCGCAGATACTGTAGTTGGGTTTGTGCATTGCGCACCAGGTACTTGAGCGCAGTAGCCGCAGGAGTCACCTGGGTGTCAGGGTTCGTCGCGATGTTCACCGCCCCCGAGAAATATGCCAGATTGGTCTCGTTGATGATGAAATCAGCCAGCGTTTTCTCCCTGGCGGTATAGACCGTGACTTTAAACTCCCCCGCAGCCAGTGCCGTGGCTTTTGCAGGCCGGGCACGCGGCCCAACCTGCGGTTCGCGCAGGATCATATGACTGTAGGCGCGGTCGATGCCGATATGGTTGATTGCTGCACGCCGCAACCCCTGTGCCGGTTGCGGCCAGAACTGTGTTTGTTTTGGCAGAGAAAAATGATCTCCGGCGCTGTATGTCAACTGAGTGGATTGTGCATAATCGGGCAACGCCGGCAGATAGCGCTGGGTAAGTTGCAACGCCGCTTTGATAATTCCCAGTAAGCCATTGGCCGCCGACAGATGACCATAGTGCGCCTTCAGTGTACCGAGGGTCAGCGGCGCCTGGCGCTGTGGCGAAGCATACACCCGGCCCAATGCGGCCAGCTCGGTAGTCATCTCATCAGGCCGCCCGCCAGCGTAAATCTCAAGGTAGTCTATCTGTTCCGCGGTGCAGCCTGCTGCCGCCAGCCCCTGCGTCATCGCCATAACCATCTCCTCTTCATCGGCGTTGAACGCCAGTTGGCGATCCGCCGCATGACCGATCGCCAAGCCTTCAACCACCGCATAAATGGGAATGGCCTCGCGCACAGCATCCTGCTCGCGCCGCAACACCACGACACCGCCACCATCACCCACCGCCTGATTCGCCTGGCACGATTGATGGTCCCACAAGACGTTTTCTACCCCGCCGGCAAAACTACAGCTGGCAACAATCACGGCATCAACCTGTTGGCGGGCAAGCATGAACTGTGCCAGTTCAAAGGCTTTAAACGGCGCACTCTCTTCACTGTACAACGAGAATACCGGGCCATTCAGGTGCAGGTGAGCGGCAAGTCGGCTCGCCACCACATTACCAATTCCACCGGTAATACCCTCCGGGTACGGGGTCGGGCACAAGCTATCCTTCAGGATGGTTTGTAACGCCTGCACATCGGTGTCAGGCAGTTCGATGCCGTGACTGCACAGACTCTGCGCCAATTGCCAGCTGATTTCATTGCGTGCCTGACTACGTAAGCAGCCATAGTCCACTCCTCCGGCTACAATCACGGCAATGTTGCGTTTACTGCCGTCCAACACATAACCCGCATCAATGAAGGCACGCTCGGCCACCGGCAATAAAAATAGATGGGAAAGCAGATATGGGCCGATCACGTTCGGCGGCAGCTTGAAATGTTTGCAATCGAACTCAAATTTCTCAATGTAGGAACCTAGCGGTGGTTGCTCTACCCCGCGCATCGCCAACACATCGGCACGCTGTTCAATGCCCATCCAGCGCGTTGGCGGCAGCGTATACAAATGCTGTGTCCCTTGTTGCACCGTCTGATCCAGGGTATCGGTATCCTCCGTCTGCGCCAAGTGTACGCCAATACCCACCAGCGCCAGAGGTTCGATCACCAGCGGACTCCAGGATTTGCTTTGCGCGGCACGCAACCGTGGATGATCCTCACTGATCACCATATGGGCATTGACACCGCCGAAGCCGAATGCATTAATTCCGGCACGCTTTGGCCGGCCATTAGCAGGCCACGGCTGGGTTCTACGAACCACGTGTTCCAGACCAAGCTGACCAGCTGGCGTGGTCACCAGTTGCTGCACACCAAGGGTCGCAGGAATCAGATCGTGCTGCATGGACAGGATTACCTTTAACAAGCTGCCCATACCAGACGCCGTCAGCATGTGACCATTGTTGGCCTTGTTAGCCCCCAGTAGTGGCCTCTTTTTCGCACAATAAAAGAAAGCTTCGACCGTCGCCAATTCGATTTGATCACCTACCGGGGTGCCGGTGGCATGGCATTCGAGATAATCTATCTCGAGGCTGCTGTTGTGGTAGGCGCGCTCCAGCGTCAACCGCTGTCCGTTGACGTCCGGCACCAGAATATGTTTAACCCCAGCGTCGTTGGATAAACCGATCGATTCAATTACGCCATAAATTTTGTCATTATCACGAATAGCATCGGCATAACGTTTGATCGCCACAATGCCGGCTCCCTCACCCGCTTTCAACCCTTCGGAGGTGCGTTCAAAAGGCACCGAGGCGCCACGGTCCGGGAAGGCCCGCAGGATATTAAACCCTTGGTTAATATAGATATGATCGGCATGGCAAACAGCGCCGACCAGCATCATCTCTGCTTTGCCGCAAGCAAGGTAATCCGCGGCCATTTTTATTGCGTAAAGCGCCGATGAACAAGCGGCATCCAGAGCATAACTCGGCCCCTGCAAGCCCAATGCCTGGGCGGCAATGGTGGCATTATGCCCACCCGTTATCAGGTTAAGATCTGAATACGCCTCTTCCGGCCAGAATTGATCGAAGCTGAAATCTGGCCGTCCAATTAATTGCTGGACATATGGTGTTAATAAACGATGGTAAAACGGACTCATCAAACGCTTGCCACTATGCGTCGGCATACCTATATTACCAATTAACAACCCCGTCTTTTTTAACACGGCCTGTTTATCACGGTATCCACTATCATTCAGCGCTTCTGCCGCTGTATAAATCGTCCATTTAAACAAATTGTCCAAAGTAAGTATTTCGTTCTCAGGCAGTGCATAACCTTTCGCGTCAAAGTGAAAATCGCGAACGTGTCCATTTCGGTTATAGCTTATTTTATCAACTGTGCCTGAAACCGGATGATAATAAAATGCAGGATCGACACCGACTTCCTTAGCAGATAACGGGGTTGTACTATCATTTTTCAGGCAAAGGTTCGCCCAGTACTTTTCAATAGTATCTGCCTCAGGAAACAGACAGCCCAACCCCACAATCGCAATATTTTCCATGACAGAGTAACTCCTAAGCATGACAAGATTCTCCTGAGCGCTACGACTGCGCCCAGGTACATATCAAACTGATTTTGTTTTATCCGGAAAGATTACCTTGTGTTTTTTTCCACCTGTTTCGAGTCGGCTTGGGTGAATAATTCTCTCAACGCGGCCGAGACAGTAAATTTGATATTATGCAAACGACCGTAAATATTCCCCATTGAGTCATGCAAGGTAATATCAACAACCAGCGCCAAGGCGGTTTTGGTATTAATTCGCATAGCAGCATAGAATTCTTCACCAAATGCCAAGGTAGCATATTGTTCAATTTTCCCAATTGCGCATGGCAGGCCTGCTTTATCCAAACGCTGCATCAGCCAGAATAAAGGCAGTTGCAAAGCGACATCATAAATAAACAGATTGAAGGAATTAACCGGGAATTGTCCCTGTAATTCAGGCGCTATGTCATCCAGTCGGCATTTCAATATCAGGTCTTGATCATCAATATGGATAACCTGACGTATTCCCTGAAATATGTTGCCGTGGAACAACATTCTGCCTTGGCGCATATCGCCATACAAAGGGTGCGCCAGGGTAATCTGAGTGTGCAAATCGGTATGCAGTTCTTCGCAGGCCGCTGTCCGGCGTTGAGTGGTGAGGAATAGCGTGGCCTGATAGTGTTCAACCGTGCCTTTTCCCTGCTGACTGGTGATGGAAATATCTACCGCCAGCCGCTCATCCCCACGCACATAGCCGCAGTTGGGCGTCAACACTGCGGAGTAGTCGCCAGGCTGGGTACCATCAAACACAATCCCCTTCAATACGCTGAAATCCATCACGTCCTGAAGCTGGTAGCCCGGAAAACGCTCTTCACAAATGCGCGTCATCCAGCTAATAGCGGCAGTGGCCGGCAATACCGGGTTGTCGCAGATGACATAGTGGCGCAGGAACGGATTGGCTTCCAGCGTCAACAAACGCTTAACTTGCTCCTCATCCGGCAGCGATTTCACCTGACGCGTGGCTTTGTAGTTTTCACCACCAACAATTACCTGCTTAGATTCAGTATCAGTAAATTCCTGTATGAAATAACGGGTTCCGACGTTACCGGGAATGATCACCATGTTGCGGGCACTATAGGTACGTTTTAATGTGTCGTTGACCATGCCTCCGTCCCACGGCCCCCAGTTGATGGCACGGACGACCAGACGGCTGTCGCCCTTCAATGGTAAGTAAGCAAATTTACTCAGGGTTTCATTGGCCATCGCATAATCGACTTGCCCGGCATTGCCAAAATAACCGACAACGGATGAGAACAGCATTACATGGCGCAGGCTGGCAATATCCACGACTTGGCACAGGTTTTCCAACCCTTTGACCTTAACATCAAACACCGAGCGTAAATCATCCAGCGTTTTCTTCTCAATACGCTTGTCCGCCAAGTTGCCGGCACCGTGAATAATACCCGTCACGGGTCCAAATGCCTGCTGTGCCGCGGCAACCGCCGCCGAAACCTGCTGTATATCGGTAATATCACAGTGCAGGTAACAGGCATCTCCCCCAGCCTGCCTGATCTCTTGCAAGGTTTGGTTAATCTCATCGGCATATAATATCCCGCTCAACATGGCATCAATTTTCACCGGCGTTGGCTGGACTTGCTGGGATTGCAGATAAGCGATCGCCGCCGCCTTGCGCTCATTGAGCGTGGTGGTACCCTGTGCCCATGTCGGCAAAGGCGCGCCCAAATCGGTTCTTCCCAGCAGGACAAAGCGTGCCTGGCTGAGTTTCGCCATCTCGATGATACATTGGGCCGTGATGCCACGTCCCCCGCCGGTCACCACAAAAACGTCCTCACGGCTGACCTGGAGTGGTGTATCAACGGGTTCCTTCGCTGCAAGCGCTAGCGTCATGCGCTCACCATTCACACCGCGGCCAACTTCGGTCAGATCGGTACAACTATCCTGCAACTCTTCAATCAGGGTCAGGGCAACGTCACGCGGTTTCACTTGGGCGTCGATGTCGAGAGTACGGCAGAATACGTTTTTCCACTCAATGTTCAATGACTTGGTCAACCCGCTGACCCCACTTGCAACGACTTCAGCCAGCCCATTGTCATCCGATGTGGACAACGCGCCGTCCCCACGGCCTACGATAAAGAAGTAGCCCGCATGATTTTCATTTCGGTTCAGGCTGCCCTGCAAACGCTTAGCCAGCAGGAACGTGGTTTCAACCGAGAGATAACCCTGCGCGCTGAACACCTTAGCTAGCGTTTTCACACTCTGCCGTGGCGTCTGAAGGTAGATCACGCCATCGATCGGCCCCTGCTCCTGTTCAATTTCACTGATTGCCGCATCCAATGTGGCTTCATCAGCGCAGTTCAGCACGTAGTGGCCGGCGGTTTTGACATGCTTTTCATTTTTTGCCATTCCCGCACCCAGAGTTAGTACCGCCACCCGCTGGCCCTGTTGTTTCAGCTGGTTAACCACTTCATCGACAACTGTTTTACCCTCGTCCACCACCAGCCAGAGGCGCGATGAGGCAAACGCCAGCGGGTAACAGTCTGGAGTCGGTAACGATCGTAACATTACCGTATAACGTGCAACCCGAGGTTCAACCGGTGTAACCTCTTCGGCAGGAATAGGCTGAACCGCAGGTGTAACACTCAGTTGCGGTTCAGCCAAAGACTTTTTTGCGCTGGCGGCCTTTGACACAGAGGCGGTTGAGGTAACAAAGCCCAGCGTGCGCAGCGGTGTTTCTGCCCTCACATCTTCTGACGCTCTCAGGCTGTGAAGGGCCTGGCCGCTATCCTGTCCACGGGCATTGTTTTCAATAAAGGAATCCTTTGGCGATGCTGCTTCCACCGGCGCATAGCCCGAATTTTTACGATGGATATCGGCGATAATCTCATCGTTCATTTGTTTAAAGAACGCAGAGATCTTGCTGATATTGCTCAATACTTCGATATCGAAGGTTTCCAGATATTTGTTCTTCAACGCATCATGATAAATGCCGGTGTCTGCGGAAAAAGCATCAAACATCGCGCCGAAAATTTCCAGACGTTTGATCGAATCAATGCCGAGATCGGCCTCAAGATCCATTTCCACATCGATCATATCCTGCGGGTAACCGGTTCTGTCGCTGACGATGGCAACCAGTTTGCCAATGATTTTCGCCTCAGTAATTTGCTCAAAATGTTTGATTTGTTTTTCCAGTTCCGGGTCGCTCACGCTGGATTTAATCGATGTAACCGGCTGGCTCACTATCGGCTCAGAAGTGGCGACTGGCACGGTCTGGCGCGGCGCGGCAATTTCTCCCATCGTTGGGGCCTGCGCGGTGACAGGGGCTGCCTTAGGCGCCACGACGGCAACTACCGGCTGCATGGCCTGCCCCGACTGGAATAAGCTCTGCTGAGTGGCAAAATATCGCTCATGGTTGGCGTGATACAGCTCCAGGTTTTTATCCAACAACTGCACACTTTGACCCAGGCTAGACAACATGGCCGGCAAGTTCTGGTGATCCTGGAACTTCTCCAACAGGGTATATTGCTTGTTCAACAGTAATCCCAGCAGTTGGATATACTCTTTCTGGTTGGTTTGGAACTGTTCATGCAGCTGGCTCATGACCTGTTGCGCCTGCAACAACTCATCCAAATTGCTCTTACCCACGTTCTCATTCAATTGATTATTCTGTCCCATAGCGTTGCCTCGCTTCTGAATTGCAACCGACGTGCTTTGTTGAATAAATGGAGCAGGACCCTTTAGCGATCCCGTCTTTACCCCCGGCGCCGGCCTGGAGATCGCTGGTGCTGCCTCAGGCGCACGGTTGGTGATGAACTGTTCCACCACAGCGGTGTCGCCGTCACGCATCGCGCGCTCACGCCGTTCCTGATTCTTATCTGACATGAAAAAACCGCCACTGAGCTTGAAAGTCAGACGATTGTTTTTTTCCTCCGATGGCGGTTGTACACGTGCATACCGGTCCAGAGCATTTAACCTGACTCCCTCTGCCAGTAATCTGGCCTGGGCTCGCGCCAGTTGTAACCTCTCCTCGCCTTTATTACTGGTACTGACCGAGATGATGCTGTGCTCTCTGCCATTGAGGATGTCCGCGACCAGCTTACTCAACACCCCTTTTGGCCCAATTTCGACAAACAGGCGGCCACCATGCTGATAGAGGGTTTCGATCGTTTCACGGAAACGCACTGGCATGACCAACTGTTCCGCTAGCAGGCTGGCAATATCCGCAGGCGACTTGCCGTAAGGCGCCGCCGTCGCGCTTGAGAACAATGAGCACTGAGGTGGCTGGAAGTTGATTTGCGCCAAATGGTCGCGAAATGGTGCATAAGCTGACTGGATAAATTCGGTATGGAACGCGGCCGACACGGGTAAAATGCGGCAGTGAATCTGGCTGGCCTTCAGTTCATCATGCAGCTGATGGATTAATCTTGTGGCACCGGCCAGCACCACCTGCGAGGCAGAGTTATCGTTGGCGACGGTAATCCCCGGATAGAGCTTGAGCACATCTTCACGTTGTTTTGGTGTTAGAGACGCCGCCAGCATTGCCCCGGCATCTGAGTCTGCACCCTGGTCAGCGGCGGCAAACGCCGCAGCCGTTCCCCGAGCCAGTGACACACGGTAAAAATCAGCATCAGACAGCACGCCAGCCGCCCATAAAGCGGTAACTTCACCATAGCTGTGACCAGCAACAAAATCTGGGTTAAAACCATTCTCTTTCAAAATCGCAAAATAGCCGGCGCTGATAGCCCCCAATGCCGGTTGAGCATTGGCCGTATTAGTCAGGAGCTCGTTTTGTTGCTGCCGTTCAGCATCGGAAAATACCGGGGTGGGATAAATCACGTGCGACAATCCCTGACCACGCTCGTTGGCCGCCAGCACATCCAAAGCCTCCAGCGCCTGGCGCATTTCAGGGTAATCATTGGCAATGTCACGGCCCATATTGACATACTGCGATCCCTGTCCAGGGAACAACGCCACCACTTTCCCATCCAAGTTTTTGGCCGCAGGCTGGTAGTAAATTCCCAGTGGGTGTTCCCAGCCACTTTCACTCTTTTGCTTCAACTGTTTCACTGCCGCCGCCATTATCTCCGCCGCCTGTGCGCCAGATGTAGCAACAAACAATAGACGTGCTTGATGAGGTTGCAACCCGTTAAGATCCTGATGTGCAAGATGCTCGCGTAACGCCTGCCCGGCAGACGACGCGCTGCCAAAACGCGCCAGCGCCACCTCACACTTAGCCAGCAGTTGCTCAGGGTTCTCACCGCTGAACAACAACGTGACTACCTGTCCATTCAAACGATAAGCGCCACGCGGCTCTCGTTCATACTCCTCCAAGATCGCATGGAAATTTGTTCCTCCAAAACCAAAAGCACTGAGGGCAGCGCGGCGTGGCGCAGCGTTGAGAGGCCGTAACCATGGGCGAGGCTCATTGTTGACATAGAATGGCCCGTTATCCCCGGACAGCATTTCGCCAGGCTGAGTGACGTTGATCGTGGGAGGTAACACTTTGTGATGCAGGGCAAGCGTCGCTTTGATCATTGATGCTGCTCCCGCCGCACTGCGGGTATGACCAATCTGTGACTTAATGCTGCCTATAGCCACCGATTTCGCCGCCACCCTGTGCTCATCGAAGACCATGCGCAAGCTTTTCAGCTCTGTATTGTCACCGGTGGCCGTCCCGGTGCCATGCGCCTCGACCAGTTGAATGTCCGCTGGAGTGAGGCCGGCACGGGCATAAGCACGCTTGAGTGCTTTTACCTGGCCTTCATAACGGGGGGCAAAAATGCTTTTCGCTTTACCATCACTGGATGCCTCAAGCGATTTGATCACCGCATAGATATTATCACCATCCAACTCGGCGTCTTCCAGACGTTTCAGCACCAGCATGCCAACACCATCTCCAAGCATGATGCCATCGGAGTCACGATCGAAAGGGCGCGACAAGTTGCTTTTCGACAGTGCCGGGGTTTTGCTGAAACACACGAAAGAGAACGCTGAATTCTCCAGGTTGACGCCCCCTGTCAGCACAGCATCACAGCTGCCTGAATTGAGTTCACCGATAGCAGCTTTGATCGCCGCCAGGCTGCTCGCACAGGCGGCATCCACCATGTAGGACGTCCCACCAAGGTCAAAATAGCTGGCGATACGGCCACAGGCCACATTACCGAGGAAACCGGGTAAACAATCCTCATTCCATTCAAGGCATGAATCATGCACCCGGTCGATCACTTCGTCCACAACCGCCTCCGGCAAGCCGGACTTGATCATGATTTTACGCAGGTACGGGGTTTGCTGACGGCCCGCCAGCGAGAATAAGGTATTGCCGTTACCGCCGCCGCCCAGAATAACGCCGATGCGATCGCGGTTCACTCGCTTGTTTTCTTGACCAATTAATCCCGCATCCTGCATTGCCTGTTTAGCCACGTACAATGAAAATAATTGGACGGTGCTAATTGAATCGACAATGGCCGGTGGAATTTTAAATTCCACCGGGTCAAAATCAATAGCAGGAACAAAACCGGCTTTATGACCATACGTTTTATCCGCAGCCGACGCATCTGGATCATAAAAATCCTCTTTGCTCCAATATTCTACCTCTGACACGGTGGTAATATCGGTCAAAGAATCTCTTTTAGCCATGATGTTTTCCCAGAACTCATGCAGGTTTGAGGCATCAGGGAAATGGCTGGCCATGCCGATAATAGCAATATCACCCTGGCCTTTCTTACCACGCATTAAATATGTCTCAGACATATACTCCTCACGCTTTAGGTGAAGTAATCCCATGCGCAACACACCAATAAATTGTGCTATGCAAAGTGAACTCACCGCTGTTGTTTACACCAAAATGATCTTTCCATGATCGTTTAATGACTCATCAAAAATTATTTACTGCAATATTGTTATATTTCCTGCGATAACAGTTGAGTTTTTCCCATACCTAATGACCTTGATTTTTTTATAAGGATATTATTACTGAGATTATTCTTATCTTCGCGTTCATATTTTCTGACAGTTTGCATCACACCATAAAAAATAATTTCCGCTGAGACAGAAATAATCACCACCAGTAAATAGAATGCCAGAAAAATGCCAATGAAAGGTGGCCTCCTGCCATGTGGTGAGGAAAAAATAAATACCACCAATAGGTACAGTGTCAATAATGCTACGAATCACAGTATTAAAAAAAACCAATCTAGATAACCGATTAACCCTAGAAATGACGGTCATGATACTCTCTTAACTTACTAATAGATATACCCCACCTTTCGTAATGGTGTGTGTAAGTTATATTGCTCTATTTCGTATTTTTCACAGCAATAAAACTGACTTTAATTTTTATAGATAACTGGTATACATCGGTTTAACTTAACTTTCAAATCTCAGTGAAAATTGGCTTATATTAAAAGATAAAGACAATATAATCCTTTTAAATCAACCAAATACAAAAACAACAAAACATTAATAAATAATTGTATGTATTAACAATGGTAAAAAAATGAAAGATAAGACCACAAAAACCATAAAAAAAACAAAAAATAAAATTTTATATCAAATTAAATTAAAATTTAAAAAATACAATAAAATAGATATTAAAGCTGCAATAATTACGTGAGGTAGATTGGGTTTTAATAAAAAATCCATCAAAAACCTTTACATAAAATGATACAAGGTGCGATAGTTAGGAATATTTTTACCTTATCGATTAATTTAATTTTTTATATTTTCGGAAGTAAACTTTATTGCAAAGATATTAAAACCACATATAAATCATATAATGGGATTCTACGCCAGGACCGCCGATTTTTTCCGTCACTCAAATTCTAGTCCCGCCACAAGCGTATCTTGGTTGATTTACAGCGAATTCTCCGTCCTCGTCCTTCACATGCGTGACTATTTTCACCTGTAGAAGAATTCCGAACGCAGCCCATTCAAAGGCGTACTAATTCGCAGGCGCTCAACTAAGTCAGGATTGGCGATAATATTCAGCCGTCATTGGCGTGGGAATATCGCCGGGTTCAATACTGCGTAAGCGGGTGAGTGGTGCCATAAAAATACGATTTCGAGTACATGCAGTTCGCCCCGGATTTATTTATACCGATATGCATACCGATGGCGGTGAGCCAAACCGGGTTGAACGGGTGAAAAATTCTCTCCCGATGAAACGTGGCGGACGGCCTGAGGAAGTCGCACAAGCTATAGCCTGGTTATTATCGGATGAAGCCTCATACGTGACCGGGAATTTTATTGACCTGGCCGGAGGGAAATAAAGCTACAAATTAGAAAGGAAACCAGAGAATGAAAGACGATCCACATTTTCAATTACCCCCAAGTTAATATCTAGAGTCTACTATTAATTAGTTGGACTGGCATATCAATACTCAGGCTGATTACCGCTATCTGGATAAATAATATGCCAAAACGCGCATCCAGCTTAATGGAGATAAAACTGCAATTACAGAGATTCTCAAATATAACAAAGAGGTAAATCATGAAAAACATTGACTCAACACTTTACCAACGCACACCCACCGTCAACGTCTACGATAACCGTGGCCTGACTATCCGTAACATCAACTTTCACCGTACCGTTGCAGGAGGTGATACGGATACCCGCATTACCCGTCATCAATATGATGCTCGCGGATATCTGAGCAAAAATATTGACCCACGTTTGTATGATGCTAACTCGGAAAAACCTAATTTTACCTGGCAATACAATCTGACCGGCAATATCCTACGAACAGAGAGTGTCGATGCAGGCCGTACTGTTACCCTCAACGATATCGAAGGCCGTCAGGTATTGATTGTAACGGCAACCGGTGTCACACAGACCCGGCAATATGAAGCAGCTACGCTACCCGGTCGCCTGTTGTCTGTAAGTGAGCAGGCACCAGAAGAAGAAACACCCCGCATCACTGAGCACCTTATTTGGGCCGGCAATACACAAGCAGAAAGAGACCATAACCTTGCCGGTCAGTGTGTACGCCACTATGACACAGCCGGGCTGAATCAACTGGAAAGCCTGTCATTGACCGAAAACATCTTATCTCAATCCCGTCAGTTACTGGCCGATGAGCAAGAGGCAAACTGGGCAGGAAACGATGAAACCCTCTGGCAGACAAAACTGAACAGCGAAACTTACACGACCCAAAGCACTTTCGATGCTACCAGCGCTTTACTGACTCAAACTGATGCAAAAGGCAACAGACAGCGTCTGGCCTATGACGTGGCCGGGCAATTAAAAGGGAGCTGGCTGACAGTGAAAAACCAAAGTGAACAAATCATTATTAAATCCCTGACCTATTCCGCCGCAGGACAAAAGTTACGCGAAGAACACGGTAATGGCGTTATCACTGAATACAGCTATGAACCTGAAACTCTGCGACTGATCGGCGTCACCACCCGCCGCCAGTCAGATAATAAGGTGTTACAAGATTTACGCTATGAACATGATCCCGTGGGGAACATTATCCGTGTCCGTAATGATGCTGAAGCCACTCGATTCTGGCGCAATCAGAAAGTCGTGCCGGAGAATACCTACACCTACGATTCCCTGTATCAGCTTATCAGTGCAACAGGACGAGAGATGGCCAACATCGGCCAGCAAAGCAACCAGTTTCCTTCTCCAATCCCTCTTCCTACTGATGACAGCACGTATACCAACTATACCCGCACTTATGATTACGACCGTGGTGGCAATCTGGTTCAAATTCGGCACAGTTCACCCGCTACCCAAAATGACTACACCACGAATATCACAGTCTCGAATTGCAGTAACCACGCAGTGCTGAATTCACTGACTACTGATCCGACACAGGTAGATACATTATTCGATGCTGGCGGCCATCAGAAAAAACTACTACCGGGACAAGATCTGAGCTGGAACGCACGGGGGGAACTGCAACAGGTAACACCGGTAAGCCGTGAAAATGCCAGTGACCGGGAATGGTATCGCTACGGTAACGACGGCATGCGACAGTTAAAGGTCAATGAACAGCAGACCGGTAACAGCACACAGCAACAACGAGTGACTTATCTCCCCGGATTAGAACTGCGTACAACGCAAAATGGCAAAACTACATTAGAAGATTTGCATGTTATTACAGTAGGTGCAGCCGGTCACGCACAGGTACGGATACTGCATTGGGAAACTACCCCACCAACCGGTATCAGTAATAATCAGTTCCGTTACAGCTATGATAATTTGATTGGTTCCAGTCAGCTTGAGCTGGATAGCGAGGGACAAATTATCAGTCAGGAAGAGTATTATCCATTTGGCGGTACAGCGCTGTGGGCGGCGAGAAACCAAACAGAAGCCAGCTATAAAACCCTTCGTTACTCAGGCAAAGAGCGGGATGCAACTGGACTCTACTACTACGGCTATCGCTATTACCAGCCATGGGTAGGCAGGTGGTTAAGCGCTGATCCGGCGGGAACCGTGGATGGTCTGAATCTGTACCGGATGGTGAGAAATAATCCAATTACTTTATATGATAATGATGGTTTGGCGCCTCCACGAGTGAGACCCCGTCATCCTGATTCAGAGGGGGAATCAGAAAGCGAAGATAGTAGCATTGGTTATCGTGCATTAAGATCTGATGAGCAACCCTCTATACATGGCCTTCGTTCTCCAACAGGAGCAAATCCAAAGATTTCTGCTTATGCTCATGTCAGAGCAGGGACAAAAGCAAAAGTCAAATCCAGTTGGATTTCCTATAGCCGCTCTTTGAAAGTTGCAGCAAGTTGGGCAGCCGTAAGTGGTAGCGGTAGAGTTGTTAAGTTCCGAATAAAGAAAAGTAACCGATCTTTTGATCTAACAAATAAAAGCGATCAGATAAGAATGCTTCAGGAACAAGCTACTTCATCTCACAGTGAAATAAATCTTGATCCTAATAAACACCCAGCAATTAACTTTGCTAAAGGATCTCAGGAGGGACTTGTTTACGAAAAAGTTAATAAATCACAAATTATCGCTGAATACCAGGCTGAAAAAATCACAGAATCTGAATATTCTGAATATAAGGGTTTGAAAGAAAAAAGTACTCCTGATGATGCGTGGAAGTTAATAAAATCGCGGACAACGGTTAAAAAAACGATTGAGGGAGTGAAAGTTAAAACCACACCAGAGCCCGTATTGATAACAGAAACTTACAATGAGAATAGTTTTTTAAATCAAGCCAGAGGAGAATGGGATGAATTACAGAAAAAAGCATCACCGTTATTAATAGGACATTTAGAAAGTGAAGGATTATCACCATACGAAATGGGTTATATTTCAAATAAATCTGAATATAAGAAATATCGTGAAGATGTTCGTAATAGTATTGCTAAATATAGAAGCAACCTACGTAACTAAATAATATAAAAGCTTTTGAGTCTGAACATAATCCCGTTCAATTACTCTCATCTCACTAATGGTGACCGTCCAAACGGTCACCAAACTCGATAATAAATAGATGCACCTTAGCCACAAAAACATCGCCTGGATCACACTTTAGTCACAAATCGCCATTTTCCAACGAAAAGTACCAGCGAACCTTCCAAAAATCTATTCAAGAAAAACCGTTCTGAGGCTTCAATTAAGAAACACAAAACAAACATTAAATTAACATTTCCGTGCCAATATTGATTATATTTATATCAAGACCGGCGCTTTTTATTCAGACTGTGAGGTAGACATGAAACCAGAAGATTTCCGCGCCGATAAAAAACGCCCGTTTACCGGTGAAGAGTACCTGAAAAGCCTTCAGGATGGCCGAGAAATTTATATTTATGGTGAGCGCGTAAAAGATGTCACCACACATCCCGCGTTCCGCAATTCTGCTGCCTCAGTCGGTCAATTGTACGATGCCCTGCACGCGCCTGAAACCCATGATGCTTTATGCTGGAATACCGATACCGGCAATGGCGGGTATACTCACAAATTCTTCCGCTTTGCCACTTGCGCTGACGATCTGCGCCAACAGCGTGACGCTATCGCCGAGTGGTCACGTCAGACCTATGGCTGGATGGGCCGTTCACCTGACTATAAAGCGGCATTCGGCAGTGTGTTAGGCGCATTCCCTGAATATTATGGTCAATTCGCTGATAACGCCCGTCATTGGTATAAAAAGATTCAGGAAACGGGGGTTTATTTTAACCATGCAATCGTTAATCCCCCCATTGATCGCCATAAACCCGCCGATCAAACCCGTGATGTTTTTATCCAACTGGAAAAAGAGACGGATGCAGGTATTATCGTCAGCGGCGCAAAAGTGGTCGCGACCAACTCGGCTCTGACCCACTATAACTTTATCGGTTTTGGTTCCGCGCAAGTCATGGGAGATAACCCTGATTTCGCCCTGATGTTTGTCGCCCCAATGGATGCCGATGGGGTAAAACTGATTTCCCGCGCGTCTTATGAACTGGTAGCTGGTGCGACAGGTTCCCCGTTCGATTATCCTTTATCCAGCCGCTTTGATGAAAACGATGCGATTCTGGTGATGGATAAGGTCCTTATCCCTTGGGAAAATGTGCTGATTTACCGTGATTTTGACCGCGCACGTAACTGGGCGGTTAAGGGCGGTTTCGCCAGCCTGTTCCCACTACAGGCTTGCGTGCGTCTGGCGGTGAAACTGGATTTTATTACCGCCCTGCTGCAAAAGAGCCTGGAGTGTACCGGCGTGATAGAATTCCGCGGTGTTCAGGCAGATCTGGGTGAAGTGGTTGCCTGGCGTAACCTGTTCTGGTCGCTGAGTGATGCTATGTGGGCAGAAGCCAAGCCGTGGCAAGGCGGTGCTTATATGCCGGATACTCAGGCAATACAAACTTACCGCGTGATGGCCCCAACCGCTTATACGAAAATTAAAAATATTATTGAAAAAAACGTTACCAGCGGCCTGATTTATCTGCCATCCAGCGTCCGTGATATGCATAACCCAGAAATTAATAAATATCTGGAGCGATATGTTCGTGGTTCCAACGGTATAGATCACGTTGAACGAATCAAAGTGTTAAAACTGATGTGGGATGCCATTGGCAGTGAATTCGGTGGTCGCCATGAGTTATACGAAATCAACTACGCCGGCAGCCAGGATGAAATTCGTCTGCAATGTCTGCGCCATGCCCACGGTTCCGGCAATATGAAGAAAATGATGGATATGGTTGATCGCTGCCTTTCTGATTATGATCAGAACGGTTGGCTCAGACCACACTTATACAACAATAACGATATTAACCAGTTAGATACGCTGCTGAAATAATCGGTAGCAGGAGGCCAATTTATGTCTGTAGAAAATGAACATCGCCTGCGTTTCAGAGATGCGATGGCAAGCCTGTCAGCAGCGGTGAATATCGTCACCACCGATGGTCCTGCCGGATGCTGTGGTATTACTGCCACTGCGGTATGCTCGATCACCGATACGCCACCCACGCTGATGGTATGTCTTAATCGCAATAGTACTATGAACGTGGTTTTTCAGGAAAATGGCCGCCTGTGTGTCAACATCTTAAACCATGAGCAAGAATTGATGGCACGCCACTTTGCTGGTATGACCGGAGTCAGTATGGAGGAACGCTTTCGCTGGAATATCTGGCAAAAAGGTCCGCTGGGCCAACCTGTGTTGACCGGTACCCTCGCCAGCCTTGAAGGTGACATTGAGCAGGTTCAGGAAGTCGGCTCTCATAATGTGTATCTGGTTCACATCAGGCATATTACTGTGAGCGAACAAGGCCATGGCCTGATCTACTTCAAGCGTAATTTCCGTCCGGTTATGCTGGAAACTGTTGCTGCCGCAGTTTAACAACTTACTGATTAGGCTCTAAGCTGTTCCTCCAATATTCAGGCCCGAAACGGCCTGAATAGCCCTCTTTGTTTGCTTTATTCAGTTAACAATTCAACCAAATCCTCTTCCTAACCTTTTTTAATATTCGCATTATGAATATGCTTCAAAATTCTATTCATAATATTTATATTCGTGTGATCGACCACTGAGAACATATTTTAACCATATAATAACCTACCTCGTTCAATGTTCATTTAAATAAAACGCGTAAAAACACAATCTTAGCGATACATCATTTCACAGGGATGTTAACTACCCCCGCATTTCCAGGTGTATTCCGAGATAAACAATGACTAATCAGAGGTAATCAACTATGAATAAACCCGCTTCGCTCGGTTTATTACAACAACCCAAGCCGTTTTTCATGATCTTCTTCGTCGAGCTTTGGGAACGATTCGGCTACTACGGCGTACAGGGCATTCTTGCCGTTTATTTTGTACAAAAATTGGGATTTTCTCAGGAACAAGCATTTACCACTTTCGGGGCATTCGCAGCGTTGGTTTATGGCCTGATCTCTATTGGTGGCTATATCGGTGACCATTTACTCGGAACTAAACGAACCATTGTGTTAGGTGCTATCGTTCTGGCAGTAGGTTATTTCATGACCGGACTATCCATCTTGAAACCTGATTTAATTTTCTACGCATTAGGAACGATTGCTGTTGGTAACGGTCTGTTCAAAGCAAATCCGGCCAGCCTGCTGGCTAAATGCTATCCACCCAAAGATCCTCGTCTGGATGGGGCTTTTACTTTGTTCTATATGTCAATCAACATCGGCTCGCTGTTCTCACTCGCTATCGCGCCAGTTATTGCTGAAAAATTCGGCTATGCCGTTACCTATAATATTTGTGGTATCGGTCTGATTATTGCTTTATTGGTCTATATCTTCTGTCGTAATACGGTTCGTAATATTGGCTCTGAACCAGACCATCAACGAATTAACTACAAAAACCTGATCCTGGTTCTGGCGGGAACTGTTGCGACGGTTTTCGCCTGTGCATGGCTGATGCACAATGTGAAAATTACTAATATTGTTCTGATTAGCTTGTCTGTGATCGTGGTGTTTATCTTCTTCCGTGAAGCATTCAAGCAGGATAAAGTTAGCCGTAACAAAATGTTTGTCGCTTTCATTTTGATGCTTCAGGCCATTGTGTTCTTCATCCTGTATGCTCAGATGCCAACTTCTCTAAACTTCTTCGCAATCCATAACGTTCATCATCAGCTACTTGGTTTTAATATCAATCCGGTCAGTTTCCAAGCACTTAACCCATTCTGGATCGTGGTTGCCAGCCCAATATTAGCGGCTCTGTACACTCACTGGGGTTCTAAAGGTAAAGACCTGACCATGCCGGCTAAGTTTACCGTCGGTATGTTCCTGTGTTCTTTAGGTTTCCTGACTGCCGCTGCTGCCGGTTTGTGGTTTGCTGATGAGCAAGGTTTGACTTCACCCTGGTTTATCGTTCTGGTTTATCTGTTCCAAAGCCTGGGTGAATTGATGATCAGTGCATTAGGTCTGGCAATGGTTGCTGCACTGGTTCCTCAGTATCTGATGGGCTTCATTCTGGGGATGTGGTACTTAACTCAAGCAACCTCATTCTTACTCGGCGGCTATGTAGCAGCCTTTACTGCGGCA
Source organism: Photorhabdus temperata (assembly GCF_025384845.1). Lineage (NCBI taxonomy): Bacteria > Pseudomonadati > Pseudomonadota > Gammaproteobacteria > Enterobacterales > Morganellaceae > Photorhabdus > Photorhabdus temperata. The sequence continues at coordinate 39,514 of NZ_JAJAFX010000017.1, forward strand.
CCGAAAGGCATTACTGATCCACTGCAAACATTACCTGTCTATATCAGCGTATTTGGCAAAATTGGTATCGCTACCTTTATCGTTGCGATCATCATGGCGATCACGGTGCCGTTGTTGAACCGTATGATGAATGAGAAACAAAAAGCATGATTTGTTCTAAGTGAAAACCTCTCCAAAGGAGGTAATACCGCCCGTTTGAACATTTTTATTCGGGCGGGGTATTTTCGTTTTCCAATTAACGCCTCTGTTCAAAGTAAAATATTAATCATTTTACTTTTCATAAAATACCATTCAAAACAATATTAAATCACCTTCAAAACTAATCATGTGGAATCCCTCACCGGCATTTTTGTAACAAGCAAGGAATTCCATCAGTCAGATATGGAGCATCTAGAATTTAGTCGCTTTGAACATTGCGAAAGGTGGGTAATATCGTAGACCTTCAGTATCCTTTGAAGCATCAGCGTCACTGTGTTCAAAAAGCTCAATAGTTTTGAACCCGGCCTCGTTCAAGGTTTTGTAATATGTATCTTTATGCCAATGCGTATCTAAAATCTTAAAAATACGTCCATTTGGCAGCTCTAAATACACTGGCTTGGTTTCTCCATCACTGTATTTTTTATTTAGATCACCGCTCATAAAAGAACTGAACTTAATCCCAACGGAATCCGGATTGGTATCCAATACGTAAAGAATGCCACCAGGTTTTAATGTCCTGTGAATTTCCTTAGCGATTTTTAAAAGATCAGACTTTTCACTGTTAGTAATAAACACATAACAGCATATAGCTGCGTCGAAAGTATTATCATTGAAGTTAAGGACATCAGTTGTGATTTGATGATAAGAACTATTGCCACGATTGATGTTGCTGGAAGCTTTGTCCACCATGGTTTGTGAGATATCTACTCCCGTTACCGTCTTTATGCCTCTAGCAATTAGCCGACGTGACACTTTCCCGCCACCACAACCGTAATCAAGAACTGATATGTTTGGCCCCAAGCTCTCCTTAAGGTTCTCAATCAACGGTGTGTACCCAAGTCTCTCCTCCAAATAATCATCATATTGATCGAATAAGTTTGAAGCCTCTTCATTCATCCAGTCAGTATTCATTTGTTATCTCATATTCATTTATGTGTAGTAATAACCCAAAAAGGAGTAGATTTGCCTATTTCAGCCCGTTCAATAAAAAAGATCTGTGATTCAGAGCGACGAATTTTCTTCTCGTACTCCAGAACTTGGGATACCACTGAAAAATCCGATTCAGGTATTACAGGCAGTAAACATATTGGCTCAAATGTTTCAAATGGACGATCCCGTATGGATTGGACTTTCTCTTGAATTGAGAGGGTATTTTCGGGGCACATCATAATATCCTTAAAGCTCCAGTTTCGGAAAATAAGCACTCTTTCGAATTTAGTTTTTAAGGGCTTTTAAGAAAAAACATAACCGAGTTAAATAAACAGGTTTAACAGGACCTAAAATAATAACTTGGCTTTTGTCAACACCTACATCATATTTAGCAATATTGCTTTTTCTTTAAATTGATCACATTTCTCCAGAGCCCCATTGTGAAAAAAATTCAATATCAAAATGACACAAATACAACCATATGTATATAGGCATTATCTATATATTGAGTTCAGTCACAATATTCATTTTTTTACAGGAGGTTTTTTGCATATATACCAAATTAACTTGAATCCTGCATCTTTAAATTAATTAGGTATATTACCATTCTAAAAATAGTTTTAAAAAAATAATAACTACACTCATTGAAAATCATTATTTTATACAGAATGATATATAGCCGCGATAATGACTACGTCCTCTTATCTCATCACAAAATATTAATCATTTTATTTTTCATAAAACACCATTCAAAACAATGGTAATTATTTCATATCTTTATCATAAATAAATTTAATTATTGTTTATGTTATTATAAATTTTGTTATTGCATTACCACAGTCATTTAGAGACACAATAGATAATAACGCTATGAAATAGTTAATGTCCGAATGATACCGTTTTATCTACCCGTTATTTTCAACCTATTTCAGCCCGTTATCAGACGTCATATTTGCTGCCTTATTTTAATGAATATCAATAACTTCTTTATTGTATCCATGATACGCAGGGCAGCATAAGTGTTTTATTTTTAACATCTAAAAGGAATAAACATGAACACACTCACGCCGGAACACCCTGAAATGACACAGCAGGAACAAAAAGCTAACCGACTGCATGAAGCGAGTATTCTCAAACGGGCCAATCCTCAATTACAAAATGCGGTACATCTTGCCATTACAGAGCCTCATGCCGATCAGCAAGGTTATAACAGTAAATTTGGTGGCCGTGCCAGCCAGTATGTAGCCCCCGGCGCAGTTGCTTCCATGTTCTCTCCCGCGGCTTACCTGACTGAGCTTTATCGTCAGGCACGCGATTTACATGCGGAAAGTTCCATTTATCATCTGGATAAACGCCGCCCTGATTTAAAATCACTGACACTCAACCAGCAAAATATGAATGATGAAGTTTCTACACTTTCTCTATCTAATAAGGTGTTGCTGGAAGGGATTAAGACGCTGACCGGGCTGGAAGGCCATACTAACGTGATGAAAACGCTATCAATCTTCCGCCCATCTGGTTCAATGCCGTATTACGATGCTTATGAAAATGTGCGTAAAATTATCCAATTGCAAGCTCCAGTATTTGAACAATTCACTGAATCACCGGAAATCACCAAACTAATGTATCAAACCTCCCTATTGGAAATTAATGCTTTTGTCTCTCCTGAGTTGTTTAATATTTTGGTGGAGAAAATTGCCGATGACGAAGAGGAAATTGAGAGGTTCTATGGAAAGAATTTTGGTGATGTTAAACCTTCTCTAATGGCAACGCCGGAAAAGCTGAAAAGTTATTATAATTTGACTGATGAAGAACTTAATCAGTTTATTGACCAGCAAAAGATTAGACAAATACATGAGAAAATGAATTCCGAATCCCCCAGCCAACAACCAGCTCAATATTATCTGCTGATGCTCAATAAAATTATTCGTCTGTCCCAGGCAACAAAGCTAACACCAACAATCCTTAAAAGTATTATCTCTAGTAGCACCTATCAGGAAGTGTCTATACCTCCAGAGGTAACCCTGGAATATTCCCCCTCTATATACGATGAACTTCGTGAAATACCAGATATTGACGCAGAAATATTAAAGAAAATCTTTCGTGTTAAATACTATATGCAACGTTACGGTATTGATGCTGAAACTGCACTGATACTGTGCAATGTACCCATTTCAGGAAACATCAATAGCGGTTCCCCCAGTCAATTATTTAATCGCTTGTTTAATACCCCACCATTGGATGATAAGAATTTTTCCGCGTCGGATGAAGAAGAGATTGATTTAAATCAGGGTAGCACCAATGACTGGCGTAAAGCGGTGCTTAAACGTGCTTTTAATGTTGATGATGACTCATTAAAACGCCTGTTCAAGATTACCAATCGTAGCAACACTAATGGAAAGATAATCAGTAGCGTAGAGAATCTTTCTTATCTCTATCTGGCTAAATTGTTGGCAGACATCCATCAATTGACGGTTGATGAGCTGGATTTATTATTGGTTACCATAGATGAAGGAACAAACAACTTATCCGGGATTAGTGATGATAATCTGGCTGCTCTGATTGACAAACTCTATGCCGTCACCAGTTGGCTACGTACACGGAAGTGGAGTATGTCTCAGTTGTTTGTAATAACGACTACCAACTATGACAAAACCCTTCTTCCTGAAATTCAGAACTTACTGGATACCATCTACAATGGTTTGCAGAGCTTCCATAAAGACGAAAATAAATCAGATCTGTTGTTGAAAACCCTGTCTCCTTATATCGCCGCTGCTCTGCAATTGCCGTCTGAAAATGCCGCTTACTACATACTTATTTGGGCAGATCAGCTAAAACCTGGTGACGGTGCAATGACGGCAACAAAATTCTGGGAATGGTTGTGGGCTAAACACGACTCAAAACAACCAAAATCTTCTGTAACACCGGAACAGATTGCCCAATATTGCCAATGCTTGGCGCAACTGGCACTGATTTACCGTTCCACTGACCTTAGCGAAAGCACTTTACGTTTATTTGTCACAAAACCACAGCGCTTTGGCTTTACTGAAGTAACAGCATCAACACACAATGCATTATCACTGATAAGGCTGACACGTTTTACTGACTGGGTTAACTCTCTGGGTGAAAGCGCCTCTACTGTCTTGACCGAATTTGAAAAGGAAACATTAACAGCTGAACAACTGGCTAAGGCAATGAATCTTGATGAAAATCTGCTATTGCAAGCCGGTTCCCAAGTGCCGAATGATTTCTCCCACTGGACATCTATCGACACTATCCTGCAATGGGTTAACATCGCGCATAAATTGAACATCTCTTCACAAGGCGTTTTCACACTAGCGCAAGTACTGGCCGCAGAATCTCCACCTTATAGCCAATGGGAAAATATCGCTTCGATATTAACCACCGGACTGGACACCCAAAAGGCCAACGCGCTACATGCGTTTCTGGATGAGTCTCGCAGTATCGCGTTAAGTGCATACTATATTTACGCTCATAACCAAAAATATCTACAAGATAAAGGTGCAGAAATTAAAAACCGTGATGACCTGTACCAGTACTTATTGATCGATAACCAAGTTTCTGCTGCCATCAAAACCACACCGATAGCTGAAGCTATCGCCAGCATTCAACTGTATATTAACCGGGCATTGAAAAAGATGGAGGGTGATACAGTAACAAGTGCCATCTGCCACCCGTTCTTTACCAACTGGGATAAATACAACAAACGCTATAGCACTTGGGCCAGCGTCTCTAAGCTCATTTACTACCCAGAAAATTACATCGATCCGACCATGCGCATCGGACAGACAAAAATGATGGATACACTGCTGCAATCTATCAGCCAAAGCCAACTGAATACCGATACGGTAGAAGATGCCTTTATGTCTTATCTGACATCGTTCGAACAGGTAGCTAATCTGGAAGTTGTCAGCGCCTATCATGACAATGCCTATAGTGATCAAGGACTAACCTATTTTATTGGGCACAGTAAAACAGAAGTTAACCAATATTACTGGCGTAGCGTGGATCACAATAAATTCAGCGACGGTAAATTCCCTGCTAACGCCTGGAGTGAGTGGTACAAAATTGATTGCCCGATGAATCCCTATAAAAACATTATCCGCCCGGTAATCTTCCAATCCCGCCTGCATTTAATTTGGCTGGAACAGAAGAAGGTTGTTAAGCAGGCAGAAAATAATAATCAAACCGTCGAAGAAGATTATCATTATGAACTGAAACTGGCACATATCCGTTATGACGGTACCTGGAACACACCAATCAGCTTTGATGTGAATGACAAAATACCCGATGTTTTGAAAATGTCTAAGTCGAAGTTATTAGAGATATCGAAGCTATTAGAGCAATTGAAAAAATACCAGGAACAATTAGAGAAAAAACTGAAAGAAGAGCAAGAGGAGCAGGAACGGCTGAGGTCACTAGGGATAACGCCACTGAATCCACTACTGATTCCACCGGAGCCACAGGAACCACTAGAAAAATCGGAATTGGAGGAATTACGAAGACAATGGCAGGAGGAATTGGTACGATGGAAGCAGGAACTGGAACAACTGCCAACTCAGATAGATATATACAATCACCTGAAGGAACTGAATCAACAGGAGATACAAAAACAACAAAATTTACTGGAACAGCAACTAGGGTTCTATTGTACAAATCATCAAGACAATAAATTGCTAGTAATGTTTTATCAAAAACAGGATACCTGGGATAAATATACAACAGAAGCACCAATAAAAGGGCTACATATCTTCTCAAATATGTTATTTGAAGATACAAATCCTGAAGATTATATAACTCACATTTGTAAACAATTTGATACTAACACTAAAGCTAATTACATCATAAAGGTTAATAATCAGTATGAAATCTCTTCATTAGCAGAAACGGATGACGATAATATCCTGACTATTAACCATGATGCAAACGGGGCACAATATATGCAATGGGAAATCCATCGCATTCGCCTTAATACGCTGTTTGCCCATAAATTAGTCAGTCGTGCCACCGCTGGAATTGATACTATTCTGAATATAGAGACCCAGAATATTCAAGAGTCTACTTTATGGAATGATAATTTTACTGCAAAATTACCAATATATAGCTCAGTTCTTCACGGTAACAGCAGAAATATCACAATAATGTTAGAAAATAATATAGAAAGACCTGACGAAAAAAATGTCATTTATCAAGGCGAATTAAAGGATGACATTCAATTAATTGATCTCTCTGAAACTTATATATCCGTAATAAATGGTAGTAATAGTACTAAGCCAGGAAATGAGCAGGAGAGTGGCGATTGTTGGATTTATTTATTTGTAAAATATTCTGATCAACCAATAAACATTGGAGAGTTTTGGTTTATTAATAAAACTGATTTTCAAGGTTATTATCCAAAAGGTTCTTATAAAGAAGATATTGATCCTATTTTTACAGAAAATAAATTGGGAACCGAACCCATGGATTTCAGCGGTGCCAATAGTCTCTATTTCTGGGAACTGTTCTACTATGTCCCAATGTTGATTGCCCAGCGTTTACTGCACGAACAAAACTTCGATGAAGCTAACCGTTGGCTGAAATATATCTGGAATCCGTCTGGCTATATTAAGCATGGTCAGATTCAGCATTACAACTGGAACGTTCGCCCATTGCTGGAAGATACCAGTTGGAACGATGATCCATTAAATTCGGTCGATCCTGATGCTGTAGCACAATATGATCCAATGCATTACAAAGTCGCTACTTTTATGCGCACTCTTGATCTATTGCTGGACCGTGGAGATTACGCCTATCGTCAGTTAGAACGAGATACGCTCAATGAAGCCAAGATGTGGTATATGCAAGCACTGCATCTGTTAGGTGATAAACCCCATCTATCGTTCAGTTCAGAGTGGAATAAACTGAATCTGGGTGATGCTGCTAATACTGAAAAACAGAAGGAACACTCCCACGCAATGGCTGCTCTGCGACAAGGTAATGTTGAGCCACATAACAAACCTACAGATCTTTTCCTGCCCCAGGTCAATGAAGTCATGCTGAGCTATTGGCAAAAACTGGAACAACGGCTGTACAGCCTGCGCCATAACCTCTCTATTGACGGTCAGCTTCTACATCTGCCTATTTACGCTACACCGGCGGATCCGAAAGCATTGCTCAGCGCCGCTGTCGCCAACTCCCAGGGCGGAGCAGCTCTCTCACAACCATTTATGTCACTGTGGCGTTTCCCACACATGCTGGAAAACGCACGCGGTATGGTGAGTCAGCTCACTCAATTTGGCTCCACTTTACAAAATATTATCGAACGTCAGGATGCTGAAGCCTTAAATATCCTGCTACAAAATCAGGCAAAAGAGCTGATATTGACCAATATAAGCATACAGAACAAAACCATCGAAGAACTGGATGCTGAAAAAACTGTGCTGGAAAAAACACGCCTGGGAACACAATCACGCTTTAACAGCTACAGCAAGCTATACGATGAAAATGTTAATGCTGGTGAACATCAAGCACTGGATATGAGAGTGGCTTCTCACAGTATTACAAGTGGATTGAAAAGTCTGCATATGGCTGCTGCTGCACTGGATATGGTACCGAATATCTACGGCCTGGCTGTTGGGGGATCACATTATGGTGCTATCGCCAATGCGATTGCTATTGGTGGAGGCATTGCCGCAGACGGTTTATTGATTGAGGCCGATAAAGTCTCGCAATCTGAAATATGGCGCCGCCGCCATCAAGAATGGGAAATCCAGCGTAATAATGCACAAACCGAGCTGAACCAAATCGACGCTCAACTTGGTTCACTGGCAATACGCCGTGAAGCCGCAGTATTGCAGAAAACCAGCTTAAAAACTCAGCAGGAACAGACTCAGGCACAACTGACCTTCCTGCAACGTAAGTTCAGTAATCAGGCACTGTACAACTGGCTGCGTGGTCGGCTAGCCGCCATTTACTTCCAGTTCTACGATTTGGCGGTATCGCGTTGTTTAATGGCCGAAATGGCCTATCGTTGGGAGACGAATGAAACCACGACAAGCTTCATTAAGCCTGGTGCCTGGCAGGGAACCTATGCTGGCCTGCTCGCAGGTGAAACCTTGATGCTGAATCTGGCACAAATGGAAGATGCCCATTTGAGGTGGGATAAACGCGCTCTGGAAGTGGAACGTACTGTTTCATTAGCAGACGTTTATACGGAGCCTGGTCAGGATAGAATTGATTTAGCCGTCGAAATCACAGACTTACTCGAAAAAAGGAAAGATAACTTGGGCAATGACAATAACGGCATCCGTCTCAATGACAATAAATTGATAGCCACAGTCAATCTTGCCAATTTGAACATTCGGGAAGATTACCCGGCATCTGTCGGCGAAACCCGACGCATCAAGCAGATCAGTGTCACCTTGCCAGCCCTATTAGGACCATACCAGGATGTACAAGCCATTCTGTCCTACGGAGGAAGTGAAACCAAGCTGGTCGAAAGCTGCAAATCACTGGCAGTTTCCCATGGAATGAGTGACAGCGGACAGTTCCAACTGGATTTCAATAATGGCAAACTCCTGCCATTTGAAGGAATTGCCGTTGATGATAAGGGAACATTGATATTGAGCTTCCCAAACGCAACTGACAAACAGCAAGCCATGTTACAGACTTTGAGTGATATTATTCTTCATATTCGCTATACCATTCGCTAATTAATTATTCCAACCAGATACTAAAACAGGCCTCTAAACGGGGCCTGAGTCTTTCCTAATTAGTCCCTTCACTCACCACAAAATATTAATCATCTTATTTTTCATAATACACCGTACGCAACAAATGCAATTATTTCATTTTGTTATTGTCACTAAACTATATTGCTTTGGGTGCAATTATAAATTTTGTTATTGCATTACCACTGCCATTTAAAGAAATAATAGATAATAACGTTATGAAATAGTTGATAGTTGAATGATGCCTTTTTATTCGTTGTTTATTTTCAACTCACTATCGGACGTTATACGTGTTGCCTTTACTTTTATGGATATAAATAACCTTTTTATTTATCCAAGCGATGCAGGGCAGCATAAGTGTTTTATTTGCTTAACATTTAAAAGGAATAAACATGAACACACCCGCGATCAATATCAGTGACATTTTGAAAAGTAAAGGCTTTAATTCAGAAGCCGAGATTTGCCATCTCTCTTTTGACGAATTTCGCCAGAAAGTACGCGACAAACTTTCATGGTCACAGACCTTCAGCGCATACCTCAGCGCACAACAGGAACAAAAGAAAAATCGCCTGCACGAAGCCCGTATTCTGAAACGTGCCAATCCTCAATTACAAAATGCGATACATAGTGCCCTGAAAACGTCTCAGAATGAGCAAGCTAAGAAAGAGAAAGATGAACAAGATCAGAAAGGTTATAACAGTAAATTTGGCAATCGCGCCAGCAAATATGCAGCTCCAGGCGCAGTCTCTTCCATGTTCTCTCCCGCCGCTTATTTGACTGAACTTTATCGTCAGGCACGGGATTTACATGCAAACAATTCCGATTATCATCTGGATAAACGCCGTCCTGATTTACAATCCTTGGCTATCAACCAAAAAAATATGGATTCTGAGATTTCCACGCTTTCTCTGTCCAATGACATTCTGTTGAAAGGTATTAAGAAACTAACTCAAACTGAGTCTCATAATCATGCTCAAGTGATGGAAAAGTTATCAACCTTCCGCACTTCTGGCATGATGCCGTATCACGATGCTTATGAAAACGTACGTAAGATTATTCAATTACAAGCTCCAGTATTTGAACAATCCAATACATCAATAGATACGCTAACCACCAAGCTGATGTATCAAATCTCCTTGCTGGGGATTAATGCCTCTGTTTCACCGGAGCTGTTTACTATTCTGACGGAAAAGATAAAACCAGCAACCAATACTGATAACACTGAGGAACTAAAAGAACTTTATAAGAAGAATTTTGGTGAAATTAAATCTTTTCAAATGGCAAGGGCAGAATACCTGAAAAGTTATTATAATTTGATAGATAAAGAACTTAACCAGTTTAGTAAAAAGATTAAACAAATAGATAGCTTGTGGAATATGGGAGACGAGATTACTCAATACTATTTGTTGAAATTCAATAAGGCTATTAATCTATCTCGAGCAACCGAGCTATCACCAACAATCCTTAACAGCATTGCCATCGATATCCTTAAAAAGACGCCTCCAGAGGACGACTCTGACAACCCTTATAAGGACAGCCCTGATTACGAAAAAAGCTTTGAAGACCTTGACCTTAGTGACGAACCAGATATAGACGAAGATGTATTAAGAGAAGCTTTACGTGTTAAAGGCTATATGCAACGTTACAGTATTGATGCTGAAACTGCACTAATACTGTGCAAAGCACCCATTTTAGAAAATCCTTCTCATCCCGATCTAACCAAATTACTGGCAGACATCCATCAGTTAACTATTGATGAACTGAGTTTATTGTTGGAAGTCATAGATGAAGGAACAACCAATTTATCTGAGATTACTCATGACAACCTCACTGTTCTAATTGACAAACTCTATGCCGTCACTGGCTGGCTACGTACACGAAAATGGAGTGTATATCAGTTGTTTGTGATGACGACCGATAAATATAACGAAACCCTAACCCCGGAAATACACAACCTTCTGGATACCATCTACAATGGCTTACAGGATTTTGACAAAAAGATGCTGAAAGCAGAGAAGGAGCTAAAGGAAGCCAAAGAAAAGCAGGAAAAATCCAAAGAGAAAGAGGCCGAGGAAGAGCTGAAGAAAGCCAAGGAAAACCTTCCCAAAGCCATATCTCCTTATATCGCCGCCGCTCTGCAATTGCCATCTGAGAATATTGCTCTCTCTGTGCTGGCTTGGGTAGATAAACTAAACTCTGGCAAAGAAAACAAAATGACGGCAGATTCATTCTGGAACTGGTTGCGGAAAAACCCCATTGAAACTCAATCGAAAACAACTGAAGCAACTACACTAATTCAACAAGCTGTCCAGTATTGCCAATGCCTGGCACAACTGGCGTTGATTTACCGCTCCACCGGCCTTAACGAAAACGCCTTAAATCTGTTTGTGAAAAACCCTCAACGTTTTGTCACTAAAACCGAGACAACACCAGCAACACAAAAACATGATGTATTAACACTGACAACATTAATGCACTTTGCTGACTGGGTTAACTCACTAGGTGAAAAAGCCTCTTCTGTACTAACTGAATTTGAAAAAGGAACATTAACAGCAGAACTATTGGCTAACACCATGAATCTTGACAAAAATCTACTGGAGCAAGCCAGTACTCAAGCACAAGCTGATTTCTCCAATTGGCCATCTATCGACAGCCTATTGCAGTGGATTAACATCTCGCTTCAATTGAACATATCTCCACAAGGTGTTTCTGAACTGGCGCAAGTATTAGACATAGAATCTTCCGCTAACTACACCAAATGGGAAAACGTCGCTTCGATATTAACCGCCGGGCTGGATACCCAAAAGGCCAACGCCCTGCATGCGTTTCTGGATGAGTCTCGCAGCACCGCATTAAGTACATACTATATTTATGCTCATAACCAAAAAGATCTACAAGATAGAAAAGATGCTGTAATTAAAAACCGTGATGATCTATATCAATACTTACTGATTGATAACCAAGTTTCCGCCGCTATCAAAACCACAGAGATTGCCGAAGCTATCGCCAGTATTCAACTATATGTGAACCAAGCATTAAAAAACATGGAAGGGAACATCGTCACGAATGTCACCAGCCGCCCATTCTTTAAAGACTGGGATAAATACAACAAACACTACAGCACCTGGGCCGGCATATCTAAGCTCGCTTACTATCCTGAAAATTACATCGATCCGACGATGCGTATCGGACAGACAAAAATGATGGATGCACTGTTGCAATCCATCAGTCAGAGTCAATTAAATACCGACACAGTAGAAGATGCCTTTAAGTCTTACCTAACATCATTCGAACAGGTCGCTAATCTGGAAGTTATCAGCGCCTATCATGACAACATTAATAACGACCAAGGATTAACCTATTTTATCGGACACAGTGAAACAGACGTTAATCAATATTATTGGCGCAGTGTGGATCACAATAAATTCAGCGAAAGTAAATTCCCCGCTAATGCCTGGAGTGAATGGCACAAAATTGACTGCCCAATTAACCCATACAAAGACACTATCCGTCCGGTAATCTACCAATCCCGTTTATATATAATCTGGCTGGAAGAAAAAAGGATTGCTACACATGAAGGCGGTAAAACAACCGAGAGTTTCCGTTATGAAATGAAACTGGCGCATATTCGTTATGATGGTACTTGGAATACACCAATCACCTTTGATGCGAATAGCAAAGTAGATGTGCATAGCAAAATATCTGATTTAACACTGGGAAAAAATGAAGCACCAGGACTCTATTGTGCAAGCTTTCAAGGCAAAGATAAATTGCTGGTTATGTTTTATAAAAAACAGGAGAAATTAAATAACTACACAGAAAAAGACGAAAAAAAAAGATACACAGCACCAATAAAAGGGCTATATATCACTTCCAATATGTCTCCTGACGAAATGACACTTGAAAATTATATACCTAATTCTCATAAACAGTTTGATACCAATAATGTCATAAGAGTAAATAACCGCTATGCAGAAAGCTACGAAATCCCTTCATCAGTAAACAGTAATAATGGTTATGACTGGGGAAAGGACTACTTGAGTATGGTATACGGTGGAAATATTTCGGCTATTAACCTCGAATCCCAATCATCCAATTTAAAAATCAAATTCTCACCAAGGTTAAGAATTATCCATAATGGACTTGTAGGCCGACAACGTAATCAGTGCAATCTGATCAAAAAATACGGCAAGCTTGGGGATAAGTTTATTATTTATACCACACTAGGCGTCAATCTGGATAACTCATCAAATAAACTGATGTTTTACCCCATCTATCAGTATTATAGGAATACCAGTGATAGTGACCTTCCTAAAGGAAGACTACTGTTCTATCGTGACACCAATTACTCATCTGATGTAAAAGCATGGATTCAGAGTGTAAGTCGCTCATTAATTAAAACAAATGCCGCTATTGGTAATGATTATGCCGAAGATGATCTGAATAAACCAAGTGACTTTAAACACTACATTTTTATGACAGATAGTAAAGGAACAGCGACTGATGTTTCTGGACCAATGCGTATTAATACGAACATTCTACCTTCAAAGGTTAAAGTAATAATAAAAGGGGCTGGTATAGAAGATAGACTTTTTGTAGCAGACGAAAGTATCTCCCCGTCCCCCAACTTCGAAGAAATGAATTATCAGTTTAAAGAGCTTGAAATAGATATTTCCACACTGGCATTTCATAATAATGAGGCAAGCATTGATGTCACCTTTACGGCATTTGCCGAGGCATTTACGACATCTACTGATACTGAGGCATCTGAAGTAGAGAAGGAGGAGCGTCATCTAGGTGAAGAACATTTCAGTATTCGTATTATCAAAAAAGCGAATGTCGATGATGTCCTGACCCTTCACCACGATTCAAGTGGGGCGCAATATATGCAATGGAGAGCCTATCGTACTCGTCTTAATACCCTGTTTGCCCGTAAATTAATTAGCCGCGCCAATGCTGGGATCGATACTATTTTAAGTATGGAAACTCAGAATATTCAGGAGCCCAAATTAGGGGAAAGCTCTCCTAATGCTATGGAACCCATGGATTTCAGCGGCGCTAACAGCCTCTATTTCTGGGAACTGTTCTACTATACCCCGATGTTAATTGCTCAACGTTTGCTACACGAACAAAATTTCGATGAAGCTAACCGTTGGCTGAAACATGTCTGGAACCCATCCGGTTATATTAAGCATGATCAGATTCAGGATTACCACTGGAATGTTCGCCCATTACAGGAAGACACCAGCTGGAACGATGATCCTCTAGATTCGGTCGATCCTGATGCCATAGCGCAACACGACCCAATGCACTACAAAGTCGCCACGTTTATGCGCACCCTTGACCTACTGATGGCGCGTGGAGACTATGCTTATCGTCAGCTGGAGCGGGACACCCTCAACGAAGCCAAAATGTGGTACATGCAGGCACTGCATCTATTAGGTGATAAACCTCATCTGTCACTCAATTCAACATGGGATGACAAAAGTTTGAATGATGCCGCTAATCCTGAGAGACAAAAGGAGCACTCCCGCGCAATAGCCGCTCTGCAAACAAATAATTTTGAGCAGCATGACAACCCGACAGATCTTTTCCTGCCACAAGTTAATGAAGTGATGCTGAACTATTGGCAGACACTGGAACAACGGCTGTACAACCTGCGTCATAATCTCTCTATCGACGGCCAGCCCTTGCACCTGCCTATTTACGCCACACCGGCAGATCCAAAAGCATTACTCAGCGCTGCTGTTGCCAGCTCACAGGGCGGAAGCAGTCTGCCGACGTCATTTATGTCACTGTGGCGTTTCCCACACATGCTGGAAAACGCACGCGGCATGGTAAGCCAGCTCACTCAATTCGGCTCCACGTTACAAAATATTATCGAGCGTCAGGATGCGGAAGCATTAAATACGTTGTTACAAAATCAGGCGGCAGAACTGATATTGACCAATCTCAGCGTACAAGACAAAACCATTGAAGAGTTGGATGCTGAAAAAACTGTGCTGGAAAAAACACGCCTGGGAGCACAATCACGCTTTAACAGCTACAGCAAATTATATGATGAAAATATCAACTCTGGTGAACGCCAAGCGCTGGATATGAGAGTGGCTTCCCAAAGTATTACCGCCGGATTGAAAGGTCTGCATATGGCTGCTGCCGCACTGGATATGGTACCGAATATTTACGGTATGGCCGTCGGGGGATCACACTATGGTGCTATCGCCAATGCGATTGCTATTGGTGGAGGCATTGCCGCAGACGGTTTATTGATTGAAGCCGATAAAGTCTCGCAATCTGAAATATGGCGCCGTCGCCGTCAGGAATGGGAAATCCAGCGTAATAATGCACAAGCCGAGCTGAAACAAATCGACGCTCAACTTGGTTCGCTGACAGTGCGCCGTGAAGCCGCTGTATTACAGAAAACCAGCCTGAAAACCCAACAGGAACAAACTCACGCGCAATTGGTCTTCCTACAACGTAAATTCAGTAATCAAGCGCTATATAACTGGTTACGTGGCCGACTAGCCGCTATTTACTTCCAGTTCTATGACCTAGCCGTATCGCGTTGTCTGATGGCTGAAATGGCCTATCGCTGGGAGACGAATGAAACCAACGCAAGCTTCATTAAGCCTGGTGCCTGGCAGGGAACACATGCCGGTCTGCTCGCGGGTGAAACCTTGATGTTAAATTTGGCACAGATGGAAGATGCCCATTTGAGGCAAGATCAACGCGTATTGGAGGTAGAACGTACCGTTTCGCTAGCCGAAATCTATAAAGACGGTAACGGTGAATTTTCCCTGACTGAGAAAATTGCAAACCTGGTGAAGGATGGATCAGGCAGTGCTACTAGCGGGAATAATACCTTGCAGTTTGGTACAGGAGATGCCCAAACCTCACTACAAGCGTCCATTTCGTTAGCTGATTTGCAAATCCGTAAAGATTACCCAGAAGGTAGTGGTATGGGCAACGTTCGACGTATTAAACAGATCAGCGTCACCCTGCCAGCTCTGTTAGGGCCATATCAGGATGTGCAGGCGATATTGTCTTACGGAAATAAAACAGGATTAGCCAAAGGCTGTGAAGCACTGGCGATTTCCCACGGCATGAATGATAGCGGTCAGTTCCAGCTTGATTTCAACGATGGCAAATTCCTGCCGTTCGAAGGGATTGACGTTGATCAAGGCACATTAACGCTAAGTTTCCCGAATGCAACCGGTAAACAAAAAACCATGCTGGAGAGTCTAAACGACATAATTCTGCATATTCGCTACACCATTCGCCAATAACGATTTCAACTCAGTGCTAAAACAGGCCCCTAAACGGGGCCTGCAAGGAGTCTTTCATGCAAAATTCACAAGAATTCAGTATTACGGAACTATCATTGCCTAAAGGGGGAGGTGCTATCACGGGTATGGGTGAAGCGTTAACACCTACCGGACCGGATGGTATGGCGGCACTGTCTCTGCCATTACCTATTTCAGCCGGACGCGGCTATGCCCCCTCACTCACTCTGAATTACAACAGTGGTGCCGGTAACAGCCCGTTTGGTCTGGGTTGGGATTGTGGCGTTATGACTATCCGCCGCCGTACCCATTTTGGTGTTCCACACTATGACAAAACCGATACCTTTCTGGGGCCAGAAGGTGAAGTTCTGGTCATCGCGGATCAACCTCGCGATGAGTCCATATTAAAAAATCCCTACTTAAAAAATACCAGCTTGGATACCACTTTTACTGTTACCGGCTACCGTTCCCGTTTGGAAAGCCATTTCAGCCGATTGGAATACTGGCAACCTAAGACAGAAGGCGAAACAGACTTTTGGTTGATATATAGTCCCGACGGACAGGTACATCTACTGGGTAAATCGCCTCAGGCGCGGATCAGCAATCCATCAAAAATCTCACAAACAGCACAATGGTTACTGGAAGCTTCCGTGTCACCACGTGGTGAACAAATTTATTATCAATATCGTGCCGAAGATGACACCAGTTGCGAAGCAGATGAAATTGCAGCCCATCCACAGGCCACAGCACAACGTTATCTACACATGGTGTATTACGGCAACCTGACAGCCAGCGAAACGTTATCCGATCTGGATAACAGCGCTCTGTCACAAAAAAACTGGTTGTTCTATCTGGTATTTGATTATGGCGAACGCAGTAACAACCTGAAAACGCCACCAGCATTTACAGCAACGGGTAACTGGCTTTGTCGTCAGGACCGTTTTTCTCGTTATGAATATGGCTTTGAGATTCGTACCCGCCGCTTATGCCGTCAGGTGCTGATGTATCATCACCTGCAAGCGTTGGATAACCAGACAGAAGAGCACGATGAACCTTCGCTGGTTTCACGCCTAATATTGAATTATGACGAAAGCGCAATAGCCAGCACGCTGGTATTCGTTCGTCGGGTGGGACACGAACAAGACGGTACTGCCGTCACCCTGCCACCACTGGAACTGGCATATCAGGATTTTTCACCGACGCATAACAATAAATGGGAACCGATGGATGTACTGGCAAACTTCAATGCCATTCAGCGCTGGCAACTGGTTGACCTAAAAGGCGAAGGATTACCCGGTTTGCTATATCAAGATAAAAGAGCCTGGTGGTACCGCGCGCCACAGCGTCAGCCAGGAGATAAGCCAAATGCTGTCACTTGGGGGAAAATACAACCTTTGTCTGTCATCCCTTCCTTACAAAACAACGCATCACTGGTAGACATCAACGGCGATGGACAACTTGACTGGGTTATCACCGGATCGGGGTTACGGGGATACCACAGCCAACGCCCGGATGGCAGCTGGACACATTTTACCCCGCTCAACGCCCTGCCGGTAGAATACACTCATCCCCGTGCGCAACTGGCGGATTTAATGGGAGCCGGGCTGTCTGATTTGGTACTGATCGGTCCTAAAAGTGTGCGCTTGTATGCCAATACCCGCGACGGCTTTGCCAAAGGGCAGGATGTGGTGCAATCCGGTGACATAACCCTGCCGGTACCGGGCGCTGATGCCCGTAAGTTGGTGGCTTTTAGTGATGTGCTGGGTTCCGGTCAAGCACATCTGGTTGAAGTCAGTGCGACTAAAGTCACCTGCTGGCCAAATCTGGGACACGGGCGCTTTGGTCAGCCAATCGTTCTACCAGGATTTAGCCAACCAATAGCTGAATTCAATCCCGCTCAGGTTTATCTGGCTGACCTGGATGGCAGCGGTCCAACTGACCTGATTTATGTTCACACAAACCGTCTGGATATCTTCCTGAATAACAGTGGCAATGGTTTTGCGGCACCAGTGACACTAACTTTCCCGGACGATTTGCGTTTTGATGATACTTGTCAGTTACAGGTAGCCGATGTGCAGGGGTTGGGAGTAGCTAGCCTGATATTGAGCGTCCCACATATGACACCCCGCCACTGGCGCTATGATCTAACCAAAGCGAAGCCGTGGTTACTTCAGGAAATATATAACAATATGGGCGCTCATCACACCTTGCATTACCGCAGCTCTGCCCAATTCTGGCTGGATGAAAAAGCCAAGGCACAGGATGCCGGACAAACACCAGTTTGTTATCTGCCCTTCCCGGTACACACTCTATGGAAAACGGAAACAGAGGATGAAATCAGTGGCAACAAATTAGTAACAACTATGCGTTATGCCCATGGCGCTTGGGATGGACGTGAACGGGAATTTCGCGGATTTGGCTATGTGGAACAGCAGGATACAGAGGATAGGGCCCAAGGTGACGCAACAGAACGTGCATTCCCAGCATTAACCAAAAACTGGTATGCCACCGGACTGCCCGTGATAGATAACACATTATCGGCAGAGTATTGGCGTGGTGATAATCACGCTTTTGCCGGTTTTACACCGCGCTTTACTGTTTGGAAAGATGACAAGGATGTTTCTCTAATACCAGAGAATAGTCACGACCTATACTGGTTCAACCGAGCTTTGAAAGGTCAACCACTACGTAGTGAACTGTACGGGCTGGATAGCAGCGCACAAAAAGAGATTCCCTATACTGTCGCTGAATTCCGTCCACAGGTACGCCGACTACAGAATGCAGAGAACCAATCTCCTGTATTTTGGCCATCGGTAGCGGAAAGTCGTCACTATCACTATGAACGTATTACCAGTGACCCACAGTGCAGCCAGAATATCACGCTGTCCAGTGACCTATTCGGCCAGCCACTGAAACAGGTTTCGATACAATATCCACGCCGCAATAAGCCCGCAACCAGCCCGTATCCGGATATGTTGCCTGATACACTGTTTGCCAACAGCTATGATGACCAGCAACACAAATTGCGACTGACTTATCAACAGTTCAGTTGGCACCATCTGACCAACAATACCGTTCGGGTGCTGGGATTACCGGATAGCACCCGCACTGATACTTATGAGATCAAACACGATGAGGTTAAATACGATGAAGTTAACCGTGGTTTAAACCTGGAAACTTTGTGTGATAAAGATATCCTAATTGCATATGACGAACTGCGTAAATACTTCGGCCAACAACGAACGTTTTATACCGGAGGGCAAAATAATGCACCGACACGACAGGCGTTAATCGCCTTTACAGAGACAACGGTATTCGATGAATCCACACTGTCAGCGTTTGATGGAAGTATCGCATCTGCGGAATTGCCCACAACTCTGGAGAAATCCGGGTATCAACAATCAGATTACCTGTTCCCTCGTACTAGGGAGGGCAAAGTCTGGACAGCCCGTCACGGCTACACCGATTACGGAACCGCTGCACAGTTCTGGCGTCCACAAACGCAGCGCAACACACAACTCACAGGAAAAATCACACTAACCTGGGATACAAACTATTGTGTCGTGACAAAAACGCAAGATGCGGCCGGCCTGATAACATCAGCCAAATATGACTGGCGTTTTCTGTCTCCGGTGCAACTCACTGATATCAATGACAATGAGCATCTTATCACGCTGGATGCACTGGGCCGTCAGGTAACACAGCGCTTTTGGGGAACTGAAAACGGTAGTAAGACCGGTTACTCATCACCGGAACAGATGTCGTTCTCTCTACCAACCAGTGTGGAAACAGCCATTGATCTGACAGGACCACTACCTGTAGCACAATGTCAGGTCTATGCACCGGAGAGCTGGATGCCGGTATTAAATCAACAAACTTTCAATGAGCTGACAGAGCAAGACCAGCAAACACTGTACAAGTCTGGAGTCATCACTGAAGACGGACGTATCTGCACATTGGCCCATCGCCGCTGGGTACAGAGACAAAATACAGCCACCCCACCAGTCAGCCTGTTAAATAACAGCACCCATTTACCCCCTCATAGCCTCACGCTGACCACGGATCGTTATGACCACGATCCTGAGCAACAAATCCGTCAACAAGTCGTATTCAGTGATGGCTTTGGCCGCTTGCTACAAGCAGCGGCTCGGCATGAAGCAGGCAAAGCTTGGTTGCGTAACAAAGACGGTTCTCTGGTCACGAAAACAGCAGATGCCAAGAGCCGCTGGGCAGTGACTGGACGGACAGAATATGACAATAAAGGACAACCGATACGAACCTATCAGCCCTATTTCCTCAACGATTGGCGTTATGTCAGTAATGACAGCGCACGGCAGGCAGAAGACGCTTATGCAGATACCCATGTTTATGATCCCGTTGGTCGGGAAATCAAGGTTATCAC
Source organism: Photorhabdus temperata (assembly GCF_025384845.1). Lineage (NCBI taxonomy): Bacteria > Pseudomonadati > Pseudomonadota > Gammaproteobacteria > Enterobacterales > Morganellaceae > Photorhabdus > Photorhabdus temperata. The sequence goes on from NZ_JAJAFX010000017.1 coordinate 60,057, forward strand.
CGCAAAAGGCTGGTTTCGTCGAACCTTGTTTACTCCCTGGTTTACTGTCAGTGAGGATGAAAATGATACAGCTGCTGAGGTGAAAATGTAACTTGATAAACCCCGCCCGGCTAACGGGCGGGAAGCATAGATAGAGGTGAAAAGTGTCGTTAAAAATGCCGTCAGATACTCAACTTGTTATCTGGTTGATCATTGGTTTTATTGCGGCCTGGGGCGGATTAGTAAGATACCTCATTGATATACAGAACAAACAATACAAATGGAGTTGGATTAACGTCCTATGCCAACTCATCATCTCCTGTTTTACCGGTATCCTGGGAGGATTACTGAGTTTTGAAAGCGGCGGCAGCATCTATATGACTTTTGCAATTGCCGGGCTATTCGGCACAACGGGAAGTACCGGGCTGAACTGGCTCTGGCGTCGCCTTCTTATGCATCAGGGAGGAAAATAATGGAGGATTTTCGCTGAACAAGAAGTCCTCTGTCTCCCGCTATAACGGGAATATCACAACAACACAACAAAAGAGGTAAATCATGGAAAACTTTGACCCCAAATTTTATCAACATACCCCTACAGTCAACGTCCAGGATAATCGTGGCCTGACTATTCGTGACATCAACTTTCGCCGTTCCACCGCAAGCGGTACTACCGATACCCTTATCACCCGCCATCTATATGACACCCGCGGGCACCTGATCCAGAGTATTGACCCGCGCCTGTATGAAGCCAAACAGAAAGACAACACGATAAAACCTAACTTTCTTTGGCAATATGATTTGACCGGTAATATTTTGTGTACAGAAAGCGCCGATGCCGGTCGCACTGTCACACTAAATGATATTGAAAGCCGTCTAATACTGACTGTAACCGCAACAGGCGCCAGACAAACCCGGCAATATGAAGCCCCTTCTCTGCCCGGTCGTCTGTTATCAGTGACCGAACAACCGGAGGGAAAAACACCCCGCATCACCGAACACCTTATCTGGGCCGAGAATACGCCAACAGTGAAATCTCATAACCTTGCCGGGCAGTGTGTACGTCACTACGATACGGCAGGAGTCACCCGACCAGAAAGCCTGTCGCTGACGGGTACCGTTTTATCACAGTCCCAGCAATTACTGGATGATAAGAATGGCAAGGGAGAAGCTAACTGGGCAGGTGATAACGAAACCACTTGGCAGAACGTATTAACCAATGAAATCTATACTACCCAGAGTACCTGTGACTCCACCGGCGCTTTACTGACTCAGACCGATGCGAAAGGCAACAAGCAGCGTCTGGCCTATGATGTGGCCGGGCAATTAAAAGCAAGCTGGCTGACCGTAAAAAACCAGAATGAGCAGATTATTATTAAATCTTTGACCTATTCCGCCGCCGGACAGAAATTACGTGAAGAACACGGCAACAACGTTATCACCGAATACACTTATGAACCGCAAACTCAGCGTCTGATAGGTATCACCACCCAACGTACAAACAACGGTAAACCAGAAGCCAAAAAGTTGCAGGATTTACGCTATAAATATGATCCTGTGGGGAATATCATCAGCATTCGTAATGATGCAGAAGCCACCCGCTTCTGGAAAAATGAGGAAGTAAAACCAGAGAATACCTATACCTACGATTCCCTGTATCAGCTTATCAGCGCGACAGGGCGTGAAATGGCGAATATTCGTCAGCAAAGCATCTCCTCTCCGATAATCCCCCTAACTTCTGATAACAACACCTATACCAAATATACCCGCAATTACACTTACAACGATGGCGGTAATCTGACCAAAATCCAGCATCGTACCTCTGACAGCCAAAACAACCACACCAGAGGCATCACAGTCTCGAACCGCAGCAACCGGGCGGTGCTGAGTATGTTGACTGATAAGCCGGAAGAAGTGGATTCATGGTTCGATGCGGGCGGCCACCAGAAGACGTTGCACCGGGCGGTAAGGAATAAACTGACTGATGAACCGGCAGAAATGGATTCATGTTTCGATACGGACAGTCATCAGAAGACGTTGAGCCCGACAGTACTGAATTCACTGGTTGATGACCCGGCACAAGTGGATACATTGATATGGATGCGGGAGCAAAACCTGAATTGGAATACACGGGGTGAGTTACAACAAGCGACACTGGTAACACGAGGCCAAAAACCACCGGAAAAACCGCAAGAAAAATCGCAACAGGAGACAGGGGACAGTAGCACCAATAATGACCAGGAATGGTATCGCTATGGCAGCGATGGCATGAGGCGGCTAAAAATCAGTGAACAGAAGACCGGAAACAGCACACAACAACAACGAGTCACTTATCTGCCGGGCCTTGAGCTACGTACCACTGGCTCAACCAGTCAAACAACAGAGGATCTACAGGTCATTACAGTCGGTGAAGCAGGCCGCGCACAGGTGCGGGTGTTACATTGGGAGAGCGGTAAACCAAAAGATATCAGCAACAATCAGATGCGTTACAGCTACGATAATCTTATCGGCTCCAGCCAGCTTGAGCTGGATGATAAGGGACAAATTATCAGTCAGGAAGAGTACTATCCATTTGGCGGTACAGCACTGTGGGCGGCAAACAGCCAAACAGAAGCTAATTACAAAACTATCCGCTACTCAGGCAAAGAACGGGATACCACAGGGTTGTATTATTACGGATATCGATATTATCAACCGTGGGTAGGGCGGTGGTTAAGTGCCGACCCAGCAGGGACAGTCGATGGGCTAAATTTGTATCAGATGGTGAGGAATAACCCTGTACTACTTAATGACTCAAAAGGTCTGTCTTCTGAATCTCGGAAAGAAAATCAATCTCTGATAAAAGTATTTAAAAAGGGAGATATTTTATATGGTTTGGACGAACCCAGAAAAGATGCATTGGAGAAATTAGAAAAAAAAGGATATAAGCGTAAAACCGCTTCAGGGGGATTTCTTTCTAAATTAACTAGAGTTTTTGGCAGAAGGAGTGAAATCAAAAGGAATATATTGATACAAAATGACATAACAAATGCCGTTTGGGATAATTTAAATCCCAAAGTCTATTCTAATGACGAAAATATAAAAAAAGAAACACATGACCACGAACGTGTTATTGAGTTTAAGAAATTTTTATCAAAACATGATAAATATAATGTTGCAGGTGATAATCTGGCAAATGAATTAGCATCCGAATTGAAAGAAAAACCATACGGAAATAAAAGAATAGATGAATTAGGAAAACTTCTTTGGAAAAAAACAAGTAAAGCTGGATTAGAGTATCAGCTACTTCAGAGGAAAGCGCCTGTTCATTTTCTGATTGATATTATTGGTGATGATATCAAGACAGTTATATTAAAAAGTGGTCATGGAGCAAGTATAACATCCAGTGAGCTACGTTGGTTATATCGGCATAAGGACGTAGCAGAAGTTCAACAAAACCTAAAATTTTGGAAAGAAGGAAAGCCTGTAGCCCATAGCGAAGTCTTTTCTAAAACTAAATGGGATAAATATCAACCTAAACATAGATATAGCTGATAGCTACAAAAAATATCGATTAAGAGATGTCTGATAATGCCCGTGATTCTATTGTCACAGGCATTATCAATGTGATTCGGAACCCCAAAAAGTATCAGGAAATTTGTTTTTGGTTTATGTCCCAGAGACACCAGAATTATGAGCAAAGTGGAATCCCGCACTGGCTAATGTAGTGAGTCAAGAAAGATATGAAGTAAATCAAAGCATTCAGACTGGGTTTCCACCACCTACGAATACCGCTATATGTAGCTGTTACTGGAAAAGGCCCCCATTGATAAAAACGGTAAGCTCTTTTCCAGGCAGACAGGGTAAACCGAAAAAATGCATTAATATTCAACGTGTTAATCCGCAGTAACAAGTTCCAATATTTGCTGCCTGACATGTTCGAAAATGAGTGAGCCTATTTCCGCACTCGCACCGGATGTTTTAGAAAGAACCCCTCTCGTTGAAAATTCTTCCTTAATCGGTATCTGATAAATTCCTGCACGCGGGGGGTTTTCATGGTCAACCCGCTCAGCTCTAACCAAATCTGGACGCAAATGAAGCATCAAACTCGTTTCTGTTATCCCTGCATGCTCAGCGTGCCAGCCGGGAAAATCAGTCAAATGTTCACGAGTCCAGGCATCAGTCACCAAACTCCACCAGCTAAACACGATAACGGAACGATCTTTAAAGTGACCCGCTGTCCGTAATTCGTCTACCGCCTCGAAAATAAAACCTTCATTCTCGTAATGACCATTAATAATCACAAGTTGCTTGAAAGGTAATGAGCACAAGCTCTTAATTGCCCGGCCGATATAAGTTGTAAAGGTTGGTCCATCAATGTAAATCGTACCAGGGAATTCAAGTCCACCCCCACTCTGTGGCAATGATCTTACCGATAGTGGCTGTACCGGCAATGTGAACCCACCAATATCATTCGCCAACACGCGGGCAAATGCTTCAGGGATCACGGCATCCACATTCAACGGCAGATGAGGCCCATGCTGCTCAATACCACCAATCGGCCATATCAAAGTCTTACCTTCAACCGCAGTTAAAACCTGCTCGCTGGTCAGTTCTGCAAATTCTCTCACTTGATTGCTCATGATATTGTCCCTTTTTTAATACCTTATTTTGACATCGTGATTTGGGCATGTTCAAGAACGATACGCCGTAGTGTTTTGTACATATGCCGATGAAGAGCGGTGTAAACTTGCACAGTATTCGCACCTGCAAGTATGTACTCATGAACGTCATTACCATCCTGTACACCTCCCGATCCAAGTATCGGGATCGTCAGCCCCCGCTTGCGCAGGTTATAGATTGCAGCAAGCACCAACGGTTTTATCCCTGGCCCTGAGTATCCGCAAACCCCATTAAGCAAAGCCTCGCCACTCACTCCGTCAAAAACGATCCCCGAAATGGTATCGCTCAACGTTATCGAATGAGCACCGCCTTCTATGGCAGCCTGAACACGCCCATACAAATTGTCGCCAAGCGCGAGTTTGACAGAAAAAGAGGTATCCACTCGCTCTTTCACCGCTTTCGCGTAGTTGAATACACGTTCTGGCGTATCTTCTATAAAGTCATCTGCATGCAAGCACGAAATGCCCAATTCCAAGGGGGCATCGGTTACCTCTGAGATACGAGCAGCCAATGAACCCAGCTCCCCAGGCGATTCTGCATGGACAGAGACTATCACCGGAAGTTGTTCTCTCTTAAACTCACTGAGAATGGTCAACCAATGTTCAACTGTTTTCTTCGAGTAAGTCGTATTGTTCAACATCCCTGTACTGATGGAATAGGTCTTTTCTGTATGCAATTTTTCCGAATTCGGGTAAATGGTTTTTGTCACGACCGCCCCTGCGCCGTGAACGATAAACTGGCGAATATATTTATCCTGATCAGAAAGCAGACCCGATCCAACGATAATTGGATTTTTTATCTTCATGCCTAAAACATCATAGGTTTGTTCGAAAACTTGATTTTTCATCTCAACTCCATGAATGACCTCATTACAAGCAAACTCGCTATTAACCAGCTCCCAATAGAGAAGGCGGCGCCCCAAAAAGTGATCAATAGCTACTCAACTGAAAGTTTCTGAAAATCTCACCAATCTGCCACGGATTATTACGAAAATCGTGAATATCCAATTTCGATAAATTGCAAACATGTTCCAATCCCTTTAATAAATGACTACCACCGCGCACAATCGGCAGTTGAGTGATCAGCAGTACGGGCCGTTTTAGGGCCGAAGCCCAACCAAGTTCAATATGTGTGCCATCAGTACGCAATAATTCTTCACCACAATGAACTGGAAGAATGGGCATGAAAAAATCACACTGTTGCATCCATTGGAAATCCCGTTTTGATACCATCTCCGGCGTATAATTGGGGGTATCAATGCCAAATTTCTCAGTCAAATGTGCCGATAATACATTGCCGTTCAATGCCTTTACTGTCTTAACCGCTAACTGGATAGTCATTCTCAGCTCTTCATGAAAACCACCATCATAAATCGCAGACTGAATAGGCCCACCAATGAAAACACTTTTGTTTGCCAACGGCATAACACTCCCCTTAATTTTCGTTAATCCCGTTCGATCTAGCTATACCGTGGAAGAAGGTTATTTTCCTCAAGTTCATCTAAGCTATCCACAAACGCCAAATAAACTTTTTCCAGATGAGTGTCATCGTGTGCATCAGATATAAACCAGCATCGCCACTCCCAGATATAAATACCTCTCATCAGCAGGTTGTAGTAAAGCAAGTCCATGTTGTCACGATGAATTAATCTAAAGAATGAGGAAAACGATCTTGCCTCAATGGGAACCCGGCGACTCAAAAACAGACGATTCAAACGTAAAACAAACGATTCAGTACGCTGTGTCAGTGCCTTGGTAAAGGATTCCCCTCTCCTCTTGATTTCCAGCAGAGTGGCTTTCGCGGCAGCCATGGAAAGCGGATGTTGAAAATATGTTCCACCAAAGAATGTCGGCTCCGCTGCCGGGAAGCTGTCATCGTTGAAATTCCAGTTTCCACCGTCAATCGAATCAAGCATATTTCCCCTGCCGGTAATCACTCCCAACGGCATTCCTCCACCTATCGTTTTGCCATAAGTCACAATATCAGCCTCAATCCCAAATAACCCTTGGATACCGGCAGGGTGAGATCTGAAACCTGTCACAATTTCATCTAATATCAGCAGAATACCTAAGTCCCTGGTCATTTGACGCAAACGTCTCAAGTAATCTGGATTGCTAAGACCAGGATCACGCGTTGGTACAGGTTCTACGAGCACAGCCGCAATTCTGTTGCGATTGACTTTGAGAAACTCAATAGCGTCATTGGAACCAAACTCAAACACCGAAACATCAGCAACCATATTCTCAGGTATGCCCACCGAAACGGGTTTGGTGACACTGACTTCATCATATTCACTGGCTTTAGCCAGTACCGCATCCCAATGTCCGTGGTAACTGCTGGAAAAAAGCACGATATGATTTCGACGAGTGAGCGCCCGTGCTGCCCGAACCGCATTCATGACCGCTTCAGTTCCACTGTTCACAAAAGCCACACGGTCCATGCCGGTAATCTCTTTGATAAGTTCAGCCACTTCCAAACCTATCGCATGCCGGGTTCCCAAACCAAAACTGTTGCTTATTTGCTGAGTGAGCTCTTGAATAACGAAAGATGGGCTATGCCCAAACAAATGCGCACCGAAGCCCATCGTCATATCAATGTAATCATTACCATCAATATCCTGGACGACCGCCCCTTCAAACTTGGTGCATACAATCGGGTAAAGCAGTTCCTTTATGGAGGGTTTAAATCCAATACCAGAACGGCTATCTGCAATATTTTTACGTACCGCTACCGAATGCGTTTTTGACTGAATCGTTCGCTCGTTATACCTAGATATGAATGAAGCCAGATATTTTCTTCTCTCCTCAGATTCGATTGGTGATGCACTTCTCGACATCCATTGGAAAAAGCGTTCTTTCTTAACATGTGGAATATCTATCGCGTCCGCCTGATCAGGCACTCTTTCTTGATCAGTCAAAACTTGTTGAGGTTGAATTACCGAATCATTATCTTCGCCGGCATTTCTTTTATCTGCCATCAACACATATTCACTGAGTTGACGAACCGTTTGTAATTCTGCAAAAAACTGCCGCACTGACAGTCTTACACCAAATCGTTTATGGATGGGATCCAACACTTCGAATAACAAGAGTGATTCCGCACCTAATTCAACCAATGGTATTTCCAGTTTTATCTCTTCTCTCGGTAAACCAAATGTTTCTGCAAAAATAGTTGTTATATCTCTCTGAATAATTTCAATATCACTCATATCAACCTCACCTTCCTTTAAAATGAAGACGATCGCTACCGTGTTTACAACTCAGATTACTATTCTTTCAAATGGATAAGTCGGAAGCGGGAGCCGTTTGCGATGCTCGTTCTGGTAAAAAATATCCCAATTGATATTTTTCCCGGCCTGCCAGGCAGAGGCAGGCGAAATATAGGTGTCTTGCAGTTCGATCGATTCGGGAACCACCACGATAGCCTTATTTAACAGACCTGATAACAGCTCATGGATATCTCGCGCGACAATCACCTTTCGTATTGATAAATGTCGTCGGCCCCGTTGCAAGGTAAATGCAACATCAGCGATATTCACCTCTGGATACTGCTCAAGATATTTCGCCAGATCCAAGATTTTGTGCGCTAACGCCGCCTCAGTACGTGCACTTAGAGGGATCAGATGTACCGCCTCCAGGGAAGGCATATCAGGTTTTCTCGCCGGTGGCCCGGCAACCACAACATGAACATTTGTGCCACCTATTCCGAATGAGCTAACCCCGGCAATTCTGGCGGAATAATCACTATTCCAGGTCCTGGATTCGGTAGGGACATAAAACGGGGATTCAGGATCCCGAAGTTCAGCGCATGGAAATTCACAATTAATTGAAGGAGGGATAACGCCTAAGTTAACAGCATAGATGGCTTTTATCAGTCCGGCGATACCCGATGCACAATCAGCATGACCAAGATTGGATTTAATCGAGCCTAAAGCACAAGCTCTGGCAGAGACGCCTTCAAATACCCGCCCCAACGCACGTAATTCAATCCCATCACCAACCGGCGTACCGGTACCGTGCGCTTCGATCAAACCAATCTGATCGGCCCGGACATCAGCAGCAGCAAGCGCACGACGGATCACCTGTTCCTGACCTGAAACACCCGGCGCACTATAACCCGCCTTGACAGCCCCATCGTTGTTTATTGCCGTTCCTTTAATAACGGCCAAAATAGGTTCGCCATTGAGCAGGGCATCCTCCAGACGACGCAACACCACGAATGCAGTCGCATCAGAGAAAATCGTACCGTCGGCTTTCTCATCAAACGCACGAACTCGCCCCGTTGGGGACAATATTCCCCCCTCATGGTAAACATATCCAACATGAGGGGGATACCTTAGACAGACACCGCCAGCTAGGGCCATGTCACTTTCACCCAGCAACAAACTGTTGCAAGCCATGTGTACAGCGACAAGCGAACCTGAACAAAACGTTCCTACACTCACAGCCGGCCCTAAGCAATTGAGCTTGTATGCCACTCGAGTTGCCAAGGCATCGATAGAACTTCCCCCAAACAACAACATCGCGTCAGCCGGAGAATTACTTAACGTCGGCACATTTGCATTCCAGGTAGTCCGGCGAGAACCAACAAAAACGGAACAGAGTCCCGCATCCGCACCGCTTGAATAACCGCTAAGTTCAAGCGCCTCATGGCAAACCTCCAAGCAAATCCGTTGTTGGGGATCCATTTTCGACACTTCCCTTGGCATCAGTTGAAAATAGCCGTAATCAAACTTTTCTGGATCCTGAAGGTACGCACCGCGCGGAACGTAATGCAATCCTATTTCATCAGCATTAACGCCCCTATCATGAAGCTCTGCATTGGTATAACTAGAAATCAGTTCCCGTTTCCCTAAGATCGCATCCCAAAGATCCCGACTCGAATTCGCATTAGGAAAACGCCCAGCGATACTGGTAATCGCAATATCTGTTGAATAACCTATTTGTGTTTTAGACTTCATTCTAATTACCTTTCCCGAATTAAGTTGCTCTTACCGACGAGCTATAACACACCACCTTCATTGCGCTTTTTCTTCACTTGCATCGTAAGAGACGCCACTGTGCTGGATTCGAAAAGATCAACCATAGATACAGCAACATTAAAATGAGTGTTAACCTGTCGCACCAATTCGGCCCCCACCAATGAATCTCCCCCTAAATCGAAAAAGTTCGATTCATGATCAATAGGGCAACGCAGTACATCACACCAGATAGCCGTCATATCATCGATAATCGCCCTGCCTGATGCAGATAGAGATGTCATTACGGGTTTCTCTGCATCCACTTGCAGCGGAGTCTTCACAATATCGTGCAACCGTTCACTTAAAGGTACGGTGGAAACTGCAAAACGAGGCTCCACATGACATGCAGCAAAAATAATATTCAATGCATTGACGACATCAGCATGACATAACGGACGAGCACGATTTACGCTGTATTTGAAGCTATTTGACTCATCCCAACCTTCCCATCCATCCCAATCAATTGAGAAATAGGGTTTATCCAAATTGTGCATTGAAGAAAATGCCGCACAGGCTTCATTTGAAGCGGCATAAGGAGCAAGGCCCAAACCACCAGCAAAAACCGACAAAGACGATATAAAACAACCGAACCTCAGAGGGCGATTAGCAAATATTTCATGCAGAACAGCAGCCCCTTTTAGTTTTGGCTGCATTAACTTTTCCCAATCATGCTGATCCGAATTTTGCAACCACTGGATCGCAGCCTGACCAGAAAGTCCAGCAGCATGGACAAAACAATTAGCTTCACCCAAGATAGATTCCACACGGGAAAGTTCTGCCAACACACGAGCCTGATCTGTCACATTAGCGGTAATAATTTCAAAGTCAGCACCAATATTTCGCAACTCCGCTAACCGCTGACTCTGCAACGTATCAGACCTGGCAAGATCCAGGGGTGTCTGAACGAGAAGGATAAGTTTCGCGTTAAACTTCGTAGCAAGATATTGTGCAATACCAAAACCAACCGTACCCAATCCGCCGGTCACCAAACAGATCATTCCAGGCGAAATTTCCCGGCTGACTGATGGGCTAACAGCCTCAAAATAGCGTTCCCACCGCCAACCTTGACGCACCCCAATCGCTTGCTGGTCATCGGCAGTGAAAAGTTCAGCCACGATCTGTTGAGCATGATTAAGACGGCAAATTTCTTTGGTGGGTGTGTCTATCACTTTCACCATCATGCCAGGTAACTCCTGGCTGATCGCAGAGATGGATGCAAGCGCAGTGGCCCGTTCGATAATCCGTGGTTCGCTGCCAGTAATGTCGATAAAACCTTGTCCTATCAATGTCAACGAAATAGCTTTATTTCCAACTTGGGAAAGCGCTTTTACCATATTAAATAGCGTAAATGGGAAACGATCTTCCCCTGCCCGCATTTCACAATCCGGTGAGATATCACCAAAAATGAAGAGCATATGATCAGGTGTATCCACTTGCTGTTTCTTCAGCATAAGCATCAAATGCTGAACGCTTGTGGGATCGTCAAAGTTGACTATGAACTCTGTTTCATGGAAAGGAGTGACACAGTTTTCATGCACCTCAAATACTTTCTGTCCCAGATCACGTAAAACATCAGCGATCGGGCAAACTTCTTTAAAATTTTTATTATATAAAATCAGCCAGTTACGATTATCTGCTGATGATATAGGCAACAAGCGCCGCGTTCGTTTCCAACGTTCAACATAAACGCCGACGGGCTCGGCGGAAATTTCAGGACTCGCCACAGGTTGATCGGCGTAAAATTCTTGTTTGTACTCTGTCTCTGTTGAGCCTGTATACCAGCACCGTCGACGTTGCAAAGGTTGAACCGGTAGCGGAATGCGCGGAACAACTTCCCCGCCTCTCAATACAGACCAATCTATAACCAAACCACGTTGCCATAACTTGCCGACTAGCTCGACGAAAGCCTTGTCATCCTCTTCATGAAAGGCATCCAAACGAATAATATTTTCAGCGTTTGAAACCATTTCAGAGAAACTGTCAGACAAACGGCTAAAAGCTAATATCACATCATTTGCTGAAATGACCTCATTCTCCCGCGGTAAGATCGGAAGGGTGTCAGCAATCAAGATGGCTTTCACATTATTACCGTCAACCATCCCATGCTGCCTGGACCAAAAACTTCCGGGCAAAGCGACACAATCCCTGGCTAAATAACGGGGTACCTTTCCCTGCAACTTATCAACGACTTCAGGCAATGTCAGCATGCCCAACGAGCAGGCAACGGCAAGGTCGTAACAACTATCGGATATGATAAATATCGGCGTGGAAATCAGTTTCCGCCAACAATTAATCGCCGCGATCATAGCTAATACATTGGCAATCTTCTCCCTGCTTCCATCACTTTCTGTTATTTCAGTGATGTCGGTTCTACTGATGTTATGGGAAAGATCCGCCGGTAATTCAGTAAGCAGCCTATCCACTTCTTGCCAATAGCCAGGCATCTTCATGGATAAAGAAGATCGAATACCCGGCCCAAGCGCAATCACCAGTCGTTGTGGTTCAGAAACTTGTGCCGTGGCGATGAAATCCGTGTTTCTGATGTTGTCGATCAACATTTTCACATCTTTAGCATACAAACAGGCTCGGTATGGCTGCGCTGCCCGTCCTTCCGCATAGGTAAAAGCCACTTCATCAATATGAGTATCTGGTTTAGCCACCAGCATTTCCGCCAAACTTGTACTCAATGTATCCAAGGCATTGGCACTGCGTCCCCCTAACGGAATGGCTCGCCAGCCAGGTTTACTTTTACCTGATATTCGTACCGGCGCTTGCTGCAAAATCATATGAACATTGCTGCCACCGGCGCCAAAAGAGCTGATTCCCGCCCGTCGTAGTCCTTTCACCGGCCAATTGATAGGAGTGGTGTTGATAATGAAAGGACTTTGCTCAAGGTTCATAGCAGAACCGGCTCTGCTGAAAGTCGGATGTGGGGTAATCATGCCTGTTTTCAGTGCCATAATCGTCTTTGCCAACCCCGCGAATCCCGCGGCAGCCGCCAAATGACCCACGTTAGCTTTGATCGATCCTAACGCACAAAATCGCTCACGATCAGTACCCTGACGGAAAGCCTGACAAAGCGCAGCATATTCAACCGAATCGCCAAGTGGCGTCGCGGTACCATGTGCCTCGATCATCCCTAATTCATCCGGCTCAACCCCTGCAATTGCCTGGGCATCCAAAATGAGTTTTCGTTGCCCATCGACACCCGGCGCAGCAAAGCCTGCCCGGGCAGAACCATCATTATTCGCCGCTGAACCAAGGATCACGGCATGAATGGTATCCCCATTTCTCATGGCATCATCTAATGGCCGAAGAGCCACAAGTCCAGCGCCATCGCCAAAAAAAGTGCCCGAGGCTTTTTCATCGAATGGTCTGCAATATCCATCCTCTGAGAAGATCATATCGCGCTGATAAAAATAGCCCGGCCGGGGATGAGCATGCACGGAAACACCACCGGCGAAAGCAATCTCACACTCGCCAAGTAAGAGGCTTTGTATCGCGGTATGAACCGCTGTCAATGATGTCGAACAGCCCGTCAGGACAGTCACACTCGGCCCGTCAAAACCGAGCTTGTATGAAATTCGTGCCGGCAAATAATCCTTATCATTCGTCAGCATTAGCTCTGTTCCCATTAACGACGCCAGATCACACTCAGATCCAATGACATTAGGCAAATAGGTATTCATTGAACTTCCGGTAAAAACACCGATCCGGGGACGTCGGAAAGGATTACCATAACCGGTCACTTCTGCCAGCTCCCATGCGCACTCAAGAAGGATCCGGTGTTGAGGATCGAGTAATTCAGCTTCTCGCTGGCTGATCGAAAAAAAATCCGGATCGAATAGATCGATATCCGGCAAACATGAATCGACAGGAACATAATTTTTTGCAGTGACGATATGCTGGGCGACGCCAAAACCGGCAAGCTCTTCCCGGCTATATCTTTTTGCCAAGATTCGGCCCGCGACAAGATTATCCCATAGCACATCCAGGCTATTAGCCAGAGGTAACCGACAAGTGACTCCAATGATTGCGATCGCATTCTCAGACATCTTGTTCCCCCTTCAATGATCTTCTTGAACTCAGCGTTTTCTGACGCCGCGTTTGGGAGGGTTTATCTGCAACGTCTGCCGGTGTCATCGGTTGCAGAGGACGCAAAAGGTAGTTAGCTAACATACGGATAGTCGGAAAGCGGAATAAATCTGAAGGAAGCAATGCACTGCATCCCGGTAATCGCACAATATGCGCATGAATCTGCATCAGCGCCAATGAATTACCACCAATATCAAAAAATGCATCATCCAATCCGACTGTCTCTCTCCCCAACACCTCACACCAACTCTTCGAAATCTCGGCAAAAACCGAGTCGACAGGTAACACAGGAACAGGTCTCAACGAACTGATATCCGTCAACCTCCCCGCTTTAATCAAATCATTTAACGCTCTTCTATCAACTTTGTTATGGGTATTACATGGTAATTCATCAGCCAGCATAATCCTGCCGGGCAACATGTAGATGGGGAGATAAGCTCTGAGATGATCACGAATGGCAGATTCTTCGGGCAAATTGCGCTGACTCGCAGGTACCAATATTGCAACTAAACGATCTGTGCCCTCGTGAGATTCAACGATAACGGCAGCATCCGCGATAGCATGATGGCGATTGAGACAATCCTCAATCTCTGCAATCTCAATTCGATAACCAGCAACTTTTACCTGATTATCCACACGACCACAAAAATGAATTCGTTCCCCGTCCCAATACGCCAAATCACCGGTTTTATAAATACGTCCATTATCAATATAGGGATCGGGAATGAAACATTGAGCCGTTAACTGTTCAAGACCGACATAACCCCTGGCGACGCCACGACCGCCAATGTAAATTTCGCCCACCTCACCCATCGGAGGTGTTTGCATTGAGGAGTTCAAAAGATAGACCGTTGCGAAGCCTAACGGCTTGCCAATCGGGATCACATTGTAGTCGGTCAGTGCTTCAGTGACTTTCTCCACTGTGGTGTAAACGGTTGCCTCCGCTGGACCATACATATTCCATAATGTCCATTGGGTATTCAGATAAGGCCGAACAGTGGCACTGAGAAGTGCTTCACCACAAATGACCCAATGTTTTATCGCGTAGGCTCTTGGCCGGTCCTGGAACTCAGATAACAGGTTTTTCAAACTGGCTGGCGTCTGTGTGACGATAGTGACCTGCTCTGCTTCGATAAGATCTAGAAACTTGTCAGGCTGGCTGCGTATATCATCAGGCACAATGACTAATACCCCACCAGAGCAAAGGGAGCCAAAAATCTCCCACACAGATAAATCAAAACTGGCCGCATGGAACCAGCTCCACACCTCTCCAGGCGCTGGTGACAAGTATTCGTCCATTGCGTTGAGAAAGGCAATGACATTGCTGTGTTCAACATCAATGCCCTTGGGGGTACCCGTAGAGCCTGAAGTGAAAACACTATATGCAATCGAAGAAGGTGTACAATAATCAATCATCGCCACGGCAAATTGTGGTTCCATAGCGGTCATTATCATCAGTTTAGCCGTAAACGAATAATCTGAGTCAACATCAGCGTTAACAACAATCAGCTTCATCTCTGATTGTTCGACAATTTTTTCCAGACGTTTCTGTGGTAGCCTGGGATCTAACGGTACATACCCTGCGCCAATACGCATAATCCCAAGCATCGTCACCACGGCTTCCAGTGAAGGCAATAATGCAACCCCCACCCGATCACCAGGCACGACCCCATTTTGCATGAGCCGGGCAGCGACCTCCAACGACCAATGCTGCAAATCCAAGTAAGTTAATCTATCGACACCACAATGAATCGCTACGGACGACGCTTGTTGCACAACCCGTTGATCAAAAAGCGAAACTATGGTTTGGTTCGCTATCTCAGGGAGCATACCCGTATTAAGCGGACCGGATGGAAGATTGTAATCCTCTGATTTTGGCGCCAACAAAGCGCTAATCTCCCTATCAGGCTCCGCAATCAGCGTTTCAACCACCTTCTCGAAGCGCTCTGCAAATATCTGAAGACCTGAATGTGAGAAAAAATGTTTGTCCCCTTTGAGTTCACATCTTAATTGGCAATCAGCATCTAAAAATAACAGTTCAATATCAACCTGCCCTTCCTGCTGACAAATCCTGAATGGGGAAATAACCCTCCCCGCCCATAAAACCTGAACAGCATCTTCAGCCATCGCCAGCTCCAACTTCAACCAACGCGACTGCCCTACGTGTCCCAGCATATTCACTGCGGTCTGAAACAACGGATTACGCCCCTCATGCCGCTCCACAGCAAGATGATCAAGCATTTGACTGAGACAAAAATTTCGATTATCAAGAGCCGATAGCGATCTTTCTTTTGCAGCCAATAACAGGTGATGAAATGTTTGATCAACGGACAAACGTATAGGTAATACATTAAACAAGCAGCCGATAATATGTTGATGAACCGAGTCACGCATCGACACCGGCACACCCATCACAACATCTGACGTTTTTGTCTCCCCAGCTATGTAAGCTCCCCATGCCGCTAACATGACAGTAAAGACCGATCCGCCTATTTGCCCAGCAAGCTGCTTTATTTTTTTGGTAGTTTCTTCACCGAGATTAAAAATCACGGACGACTGACCACTATGGCCTTTTCGCCAAAAACTATTCCATTGCAGCATTGCCGGCTGCTTCTTTAAACACTCACTCCAATAAGCTTTCGATTCCGCCGCCGCTTCACTCTGGTAATACTCTTGTTCCCGAGAGACATAATCCTTGAAAACTTCGGCTGGCTGTAGCCAGGAATCGTAATCTTCACCAAGTTCAGCCAGATAAAAGTGCTCAAGTTGATCCCACATCAGACCAAGTGAAGTAAAATCCGACACAATATGATGCACACACATCAGTAAAACGTGCTCTTCGGCACTGACCACATAGATACCGAAACGCAGACATGACTCTTTTTCTAACTTAAAAGGAATAGCATGAAAATCCTGAACCGCATGTTCGAGAGCATCCCGGCTCCATTCCGTTGCATCGAAAACCTCCAAGGCCGGCGGTAACTGTTCGTTGATAACAAGCCTTGGTTCGCCGTTCATGTTCACGAACGTGCTTCTTAATGTGGCATTTTTGGAAACCAGCCGATTAACCGCATAGCGAAAAGCATCAATTTGAAACGATCCGTGAATACGGAAAGCCTGGGCAATATTATATCTGGCATCATCCGGCGTATAATTGGCAATGAACCATAAAGCTCTCTGCTGCATAGACAGCAACTCTGCATCGTCAGTCTGTGGGCAATTTATATACATAACGTGTCAAGCTCCATAAATACTAAACAGTATCCCTACCCTCTGGTCACGCCAGCCTCGTCACGGAAAGGGCAAGGTTTGTGCTTGGTGTTACTGCATCAGCCAACGGCTCGTCAGAAATAACGCTTCAACTTTTCAACAACTTCAGAAATGCTACAGTCGTCAAAAAAGACCGATATTGGTACTAATTTCCCAATGTTCCCCCGCAGCCGTTGAGCAATCGCAACAGCCGACATGGAGTCCATATCAATCTCACTCAACTTCGTGTCGGCAGTGACTTTTCCTCCTGCAACAAGTTTCTTCAGCTCTTCTATCACTATTTCCGTCATTGCGTTGCGTTGCTCCTCGTGCGAAGGTTGCCCAACAGTGACCATAGCATCACCACTTTGAGCAGCTCCCAAAGCAGTCTCTATACCATTCACAGGCTCCCGAGAGTCAATAAGTCTCTCCAGAGCAACACGGCTAAAGTTTCCGGCAATCAGTCCTGGATAGTGATGAATATTCTCTCTGGTGACGGTATCCATGACATCCTGGATATCCAGGAACAACAATCCCATTGCTTCAAGTCTGCTGAGGTGCAACGGATTGAGACGTGTGGTCATCCCACCACGCCAGGGTTCCCACGCAATAGCCGTACCTGGAAGCCCAGCTGCTAGCCGATATCGCATCAAAGAATCCACGAATGAATTCGCGGCAGCATATGCCCCCTGCCCTGCAACGCCAATAATCCCCGTTAATGAAGAAAATGCGATGAACCAATCTAGGCTTAACCCTTGGGTAACCAAATGCAAGTTCCAGGTCCCCGCAATTTTCGGACGGAAAATTTTTTCAACCGAATGGCTGTTTAAAGTGGCAAGCACTCCATCTTCAGCAACGCTTGCCAGATGATAGATTCCCCGTAAGGGATGACCCGTCCTATCGATACGCCTCAACACCGCCTTGACATCCTCAATATCGGCAATATCACCCTGGAACAAATAGAGATTGAAATTCTGTGCTTTCCGTTGCTCAGACTCGGTGATCAAATTAGCTGGCGGAGCAGAACGTCCCATAAGCGTTACATGTCTTGCTCCTGCCGCAAAAAGATCCGCAGCCAGCATGCGTCCGGTCTCGCCAAACCCTCCGGTAATAAGATAGTTTGCATCCTGTTTTATCTCCGCCTTTTCATGGCTAATGGCTAAAGATCCAACCTGTCGCTGCCAAATGCACTGATCATCAATGAGAAACTCTCTCTGCTCACTCTCATTTGTCATAATGGCAAGAACCAATGCGATTTCTTCATCTCCAACCCGTTTAAAAGGCAAATCAATCAAACCGGTTTCAACAATGGGATACTCTCTCGCAATAACCCGACCTAATCCCCATAAACCACTACCAGACAAACCAACCGTATCAAATTGCTCGCCAAAGACTTGCACACCCTGAGTAAGGATCCAGAGTTGCGGTTTTGCCTCATGACGGCATTCAGCAACTTTGTTAGCAATAAGACGTAAACTTTCGAATTCGTGTAACTCATGAGCCACAATATCTGAAGCACTCAGAAGCTTCTCGTGGCCGGCTAAATAGAGCAATGTGCCCGTGGCTTCCATCGAGTCAAGTTGGGAAGTCAAATCTGCATCAAGATCAAGAGTAACAACATCAATTCCCTTAGCCTCAATTAGTCCCTTCACATTGTGGGCAAAATCGGTATTTCTGCTAATGACAGTACATTTAGTTAATAACGGAGCGTTGGGAGATGCGACATGACATTTCACCCAATTCAGATTGAACAGTTGAACGCCACTCTCTTCCAAATCACGAATGACGGGTTTGAGCGGTGACACTTCACGCCCGTGAATTTCTTGACTCATCAATATTCCCCCTTCTCAAATGTGCTGGCGACCAACGCCAACGCTTCAAACAACTAGGCAATGCATCCATACCAAAATCCTCTCAATAACGATCAGATCCAGGGAACAACAGTGCTACTGATGAAACCATAAAAGACGAAAAACGGTAGGGTATGCTATTGATAACCAGAGTAAGACGACAGTTCAGTTCCAAACTCGCCGATCATTTCTAACCAAAGGATCATTAAACGGGAGGGTAAAAACTGAAGATTACAATCTGGCCTGGAAGATATTGTGACATCCATAGCGCTGGCATATATCTCTATATCCATGCTCAATGGTACATCTTGCGCATCTTCATCTGGCTTCCCAATACGTATTTTTTCAGGAGCCAGTTCATAACCAATAATATTGGGCGATCGTCGTTGATCACCAACGAAATTGAAAGAAATCGCAGGAAGCTCAGGCCACCCAAATGCAGAATCAGGCACAAAGTAGGTAGCCGCATAATCCGCCGCTTTTTCCATAGCGCCATTCAATTCTTGCACCATGTGCTGAAGGGTATTATCCAGTGATAGGTTCGGGTCAATATGAAACTTAACTGTGATTGGAAATGATACTGACCCGACAAGATTAGCAACTGAGGTTTCCCAGTTACCAACAAAATGAGGGCTGACCCACAAGAGCATATCCAGATTGCCTTTGCCGAAAACCGCCGCCAGGGCCTTTAACCAACTACCAAGCAGCAAATCTGCAACACTGACACGACGTTGCTGGGCCAACAGGCGTATCCTCTTTAAAGCCTCATCGTCAAGCTGCCTGACTTCTGTGATAGCCTCGGCTAATCGGCTAATGGGAAGTGACTCAACACATCGCTCACCAAGAATATTAAGTGTAGTATTTTCAATTGATTGTTTAATATCAGGAATAGCCGCTTTTGCGATTTGCCTATGCCGTTCATGCAGCTCGGCGCAAAATTGCTCATAATTAGTGGTCTGTTCAAGATTAAGAGGCTGACCATTCACAGACATTCTGTACGCCTTTGAGAGATCCCGCCATAAAATCCGGCTGGAAATGCCATCACACACCAGATGATTGAATATCAATACCAACCTTTGCTCACGGGCACAATCGCCATCAAACAAGCAATAACGCAACAGTGGAGGATTTGCCACATTCATAGTGGCTCTAACTTCAGCGATATAATTTGATATTAAACGCCGGCGATCATCTTGACTACCTGTTGGCTCTCTGACTTCAAAAACCTGGCGCAACAATTCGCTGCTGGGAGGTACAAAGTCCATCTCCATATTCATTCCATTACCGATAAATCGTGCTCTCAGAACAGCATACTTATTCAACAAGTATTCAATCGCCACCCTGAGATGAGCAGGCGCCAATCGTTCCAAGGGCATTAATACTTCACCGACACATAACTGATCAATGTCCAGCGAATATCGCAAGTCATATAACTGCCCTAACTGAACACGCATAACCTTCACCTTTCCATTACAAGCCCTACGGGCGGAGACGAAAATTAAAACGTTGTGCCGACTCCACACTATCCTGCATACAAGCTAGTTGGATAACACAGCGTTTACTTTTGACTACCAGAGAAAGCGAACACACAGAGTAAAAAAATAAGAAGTAATAATTTGCCTACCCTACATGGAATGATCATTAGCGCCATTTACTACAGTCATAAACAACATAGTGACGATTTTAAAAGTAGCAATAAAAAAAGAAACCTCCACGAATCAATCCAAATATTTGAACTAAACCAGAATAATTAAGATATTATTACTATCAAATAAGTACTCTTTTTAATAAAAACGAGTGATAAGCCAATCAGCCCGTCAGAAACCCCATATACATCGAAGCGCACTCACCGATCAAAAGAGAAGAAGCCACAAAAATGTGGCTTCCTATTAAAAAGCACCTGCGAAATCAATCTATTCACCTATTTCACCAGGTTGCATACCATCTACTTTGATTCAATTACGCAATGATGAATCGAAGAATGAGAGGAGTCACTCAGGAAGAGCGGCGAAAATTAAACCATACCAACGCAGCCATCGCCAGAAGAAACAGGGATGCGGCCCCCATCACAGAAAAAACTGCATCGTCGAACGCTGACCTGGCAAGGTTTGCGAGAGCCAAACCAGCATCAGGCGCCATTCCTTGCGCAGCTATCAAAGCGCCATCAATACCATCTCTGGCAGCATCATTAACTGGAGAATCAGCTGGAAGCTCAAGGGTATAACTATAAACGGCCGACATGATACTCCCCATTATTGCAATGCCCAATCCACCACCCAACTCATAGGAAACCTCTTCAACTGACGCGGCCATACCTACCCGATTTGGCGGTGTAGCCTGCATGATAGTACTGGACGCAGCAGTCATTGTTGCCCCGAGACATGTTCCTAGCACAAAGAAGCAAATTATCTGCAAAGGCAAGGGAGCTGAAAAACTGGCCATGAGTGCAAGTATGGCAAAGGCATACATCAACAAAGATGTAATGAGCAATCGAGCACTCCCCAAACGAGGAAGAGCCCAACCACTCACAGGACTCGCAACAATTGCGCCCAATGAGAATGGCAAGAAATAGAGCCCCGACTGCAAGGGTGTTAATGACAATACAAGTTGCAAACGCTGACTTAAAACCAGATTAATTCCCATCAAACAGGCGGAAGCCACCAACCCAGCGATGACTGAAGACGAAAAAGCCGGACTTTTGAAAATGTCGAAATCAATCAACGGATGCACACTTCGCTTCTGGCGTCGAATGAATAACAGCAGAAACCCCACCGTCAAAGTGAAAGTCACAAGTATCCCGATATAGGAGGGCTCTCGCTTGGCGAACTCCTTGATGGCATAGGCAAAACTGATCAAGACAACCATGATCTGCAATGAGCCGACAAGATCCCACGGATGAGACGAATCTGTCTTAGAGGTTGGGACAAACAACCACGACAGAATTAATGCCAAAATCACAATAGGAACATTGATGAGGAACACCGATCCCCACCAAAAATATTCAAGCAATAAGCCCCCAATAAGTGGCCCTACTGCCGCGCCTCCAGAGGCAACTGCTGCCCAGATCCCAATTGCGAATGATTTCTCGTCTTCATCATCGAATGTCAAGGCAATAATCGACAGTGTGGCAGGCATCATCGTTGCCGCCCCGACCCCCAACAATGCCCGGGAAACAATCAACATTTCCGATGAATAAGAGTAGGCTGCCATCAAGGATGAGCATCCAAATATCATGAGACCACAAATCAGCAACCGCCTATGTCCGACACGATCTCCCAAAGTACCCGCCCCCAACAACAGCCCAGAGACGACAAGAGGGTAGATATTTACTATCCATAACTTTTCCGTTGTGCTTGCGTCCAAACTATGAGTCAGACTCGGAAGCGCCGTATACAATACTGTCATATCGACAGCGACCAGCAATAACGCAGCTGAAACAGTAGAAAGCACCCACCATTTCTTTACAATATTCATTTCACTCATCCATTCTTACTTTTATGTCATCTCCGGGAAACCAGATTAATTCAGACAAAATTATTATCAGACTCTTGCAATAAATCGTTAACATTGATGCTAAGAGTGATATCACGCTTTAGCTTTTTATTTAATTCAATTGTAGTTACCCCCTGAATAGCGCCTTGATCAACGAGCTTAGTTACTCGACTACGTGACAACGAAAACTTCTTCGTCAGAATTGAGATAAGTCTGATGGGAATGGGATATTCAAGCTGAATCGTAATCTGTACGGCCGGTGTTTGAGCCATATCCTGAAGTTCTTTACCTTCTATGATAAAGTCAGGGGAATCGCCAAGTTCAGCTTTGTTTTTTGCCAACACCCGATAATCAAAGGCATATCGTCGAACTTCATCTTGATCATTGTGCAAAAAGCGTTCATACAAGCCGCCATCTAATTTATTAACATTGACCCTCGAAAAAATATCAATATTCCAAGTGTAATCACACTTTTCGCACTTATAGATGTTCCACACATCCAACACTTTTTTTTGCGCATTAACCCTGAATGTACCTGCTGGATAAAAC
Source organism: Photorhabdus temperata (assembly GCF_025384845.1). Taxonomy (NCBI): domain Bacteria; kingdom Pseudomonadati; phylum Pseudomonadota; class Gammaproteobacteria; order Enterobacterales; family Morganellaceae; genus Photorhabdus; species Photorhabdus temperata. The sequence continues at coordinate 82,950 of NZ_JAJAFX010000017.1, forward strand.
TCCTTTTTCACCTCACAGCTAGGGCAACGTTTCAAAATGGCCTGATAGCCTACAGGCCTCACTAACCATGTAACATTTCTATTTGTCATGATAGATCCACGTTTTAATTGGTTAAGTTACGGCTAAATTGGTCAATTTAAAATCTAAACTTGATGATATTCTATAACATCAGATCTTGAAACTATTTATCAATTCGTTGCTTAAGTGATTTTAATATTTTTATTTTAGGGATCTGCGGATAAAACGGGGAGAATCGGGATGTGGTACGGTAGAACATTGTTCCCCGTTTCCACATCCCGCTCAATAAGCCAGAAAGGCAATTCATTTAAGATCTATTTCATTGGGCATTATTAACAAAATAACCCAACGAAACAGGTTGTTGATTATTTTTCACCCATATCAACAATACGAGCTTGTTCAGGATAAGCAATGGGTGATCTTTCAGCAAAATATTTCACCACAGCATCGACATCCGGCACACCGTATATAGGGTCAGTACCCTCTTTAAACACAGAGAAACTACTCCCTCCGGTTGCCAGAAATTCATTAGCCACCACACGGTATTTCCCTTTTAATTTAACAGGCTTGCCGTTAATTTTCATGGAACTGATAATGACACGATCCCCTATTGGTTTAGAACTATCCCACTGATATTGGAAGCCACTCGAAACCGCCAAAATTTGCGGCTCAGAACGATCCCATTGTTGTTCCAACAGGCGTTTAATTTGCTCACCAGTCAAGGTTTTGGTCAGCAATACATTAGAGAATGGCTGAACAGTGTAAATAGCATTGTAAGTGACATCACCACCAACCAGATCAGCACGGATACCACCGTTATTCATAAACGCAATTTGAGCGCCGCCGCTCTCTTCAGGCGCAGCGGTATACAGATGAGCATCCGCAATCACTTTCCCCAGAGAGGATTCACCCGCACTATTGGTTTTCCGGCTCAAATTACGATCCAACTTACCAATCACACGGTTTTCCAATGGCGTTGCTATTTTTTCATATGCATCCAACATCTTGGTGATTTCTGTATCCTTGCCATATTTATGATTATCTACCCAAATATTTTTTGCTTCGAAATCAACAACATCTTTGGTGATTTTATCCAGTTTCAAATCCAGATTAGTTATCAAAGCACCATTAGCCTGAGCAGACGTGACCGGCTTACCATTAATCACACAGTTATAAGCCTGATGCGTGTGACCACTGATGACAAAATCAATCTCTTTGTCCAGTTGGTTAACAATATCCACCACCTTACCGGTTACCTCATTACAGGCGTTGACATCAATATTGCCGCCATCATGTTTCTGTTCAGCACCTTCATGAATCAACACCCCGATTGCTTTAACACCTTTTTTCTGTAACTCAGGCACCAAGGCGTTAATCGTCTTAACTTCATTAGCAAAGCTCAGACCTGCGGTTCCTTTTGGCGTCACAATCTCTGGCGTACCTTCCAGAGTCAGGCCGATAAAGGCAACCGGAATACCCTCAAATTTTTTGATGACATATTCAGGAAACAGAGTCTTACCTGTTTCGTTAACCGTTACGTTTGCAGCCAAATACTGGAATTTCGCACCGGTAAATGAATTTGGTCCCTGACAACCCGTCACCGGATGGCAACCCCCATTCTGTTTACGCAACAGCTCGTCTTTACCTTTATCAAACTCATGATTACCAACCGCTGTTGCTTCCAGGCCTGCTTTGGATAGAGTTTCTATCGTTGGCTCGTCATGGAACATGGAAGACAATAATGGGCTTCCGCCAATCATATCGCCGGCACCAACCACGATATTGTTAGGTTTTTCTTTTTTCAGTTCTTTAATCAGCGTGGACATATGTTCAATGCCCCCCGGCTTGTTTGGACCCGGAGCTTTCAACGCACCGTGAAAGTCATTTATAGCCAGAACACGGACATCAACCTCACCGGCTTGACCATAAGTAAGATATTTGACAGGGAACTGAAAGATAATTATGGGAAAAACCTGGACTAAGTTGGAAGTTATGGAGACTCAATTGTAAATCCTTTTCAGTATTTGAAAGGCAGACCAAACAAGAATCATGCTTAGTTTGCCATCTAATTTTACTAAGCTCAATCAGTTTGACCTAGCCTATTCAGACTCGTCATCGAATAACTTACCTTGCAGGCGATCGAGTTCCTCCTTTCGAATACGCTTCACTACGCTGTAAATCCATTGAATAGAAACACCAAACTTATGAGCCAGATCATGATGATTTTTACCATTAAACTCGTTGAAAATCTCACGATCACGGAGGCTGACTTTCCAAACCATGCCCATAGGAAGTTACAGATAATCTACAACCAACTTTGCTCCAACTTACCAACTGCATTCCACTAGATTTATAAACCAATCTCAATACTGTCTGAAAAATAGTATGAACCTGCTGGATAGGTGAGTCATCAAGATCGCTTATAACCCGTAACTGGTTGCACTGAGTTTCGGCGATAATCAACACCAAATTAAAATCGATATCACATTATTAAATAAAACACAAGAAAAAACAAAAAACTATTATAACTAAAATTTCACAAAAATTAATAAATAATTCTAAAACTTTAAATTATTTTATAATTAAACGATATAAATACAAGATCGATCGTTACTATCGATCGATCTTGAAATATTAATTTAAATTATAGATTAGACCTTAATTTCTTTTTTATCCAATATAAGATTATATAAATTACTGTAAAAGGAGCACTGAAGAAGATAATTATTAATTATAGATTTTACCCATTATAATAATTTTTATTTTAATTAACCGTAAAGGAGTACTAAGTATGAATGGTAATAAACAGCTGCGTTTAAAAAATTAACATATTCAGTGCGGTAGCTATTATTTAATTTAAAAATAACTAAAAAAATGTATATATATTAATAGGTAAAGAAAAGTGATCTTTCTCAAAAACAGACTTTAGCTTAATAGGTTGTATAAATAGAGGAGGTAAGCAACTTTGTGCCAGTTTTCAATAATTATCCCAACCTTCAATAGAACAACATTATTAAAATCATCAGTCAATAGTGTTTTAAAACAAGGTATTATAGAATTTGAAATAATTGTGATTAATGATTTCAAAAAAAGTATTCCAATGTCAGGTCCACTTTTAAATAATAGAGTAAAAGTCATTGAAAAGAATTTAGAAAAAGGTGCTGCTTTCTCCAGAAACGTTGGTTGTGAAGAGGCCAAAGGGGAATACATAACATTTTTAGATGATGACGACACAATGAAAGATGGATATTTATTACAACTCGCAACGCTAATAGATAAAAGGAGAAATGAAGATGAGTTTTACTTCTGTGGCATTGAGCTCTATGAGCTTAATAGTGATGGTAAATTACAAACAGGGAGAATAGTTTTCGAGAACAATGAAATCATTACCGAAAAAAGCATAACAGATGCTCTGTCTATTGGTACAGGGTACGGACTTACATGTAGAAGAAAAAAATTAGAGGAAATAGGCTTTTTTAATGAACATTATAAATATATAGAAGACACAGAATTGATATTAAGGTTACTGCAATCAAATTCAAAGCCTTTTTCAATACCAGAATGCTTTATAGAAGTCATGAAACACAACAAAAACCAATTGACTTCATCTGCCAATAATAAAAATAGAGCTTTAGAGTGTAAAAAACTTCTAAGAGAAAAAAAAAGTTTTTTCAAAAAACATAATAAAGCTAAAGCTCAGATAATAAACCATTACAAATATTTAAGAAGCGAATGTGAAATATAAATATTTTTTTCTTTGCCTTATCGAATCAATAACAGTTTCTTCTGTTATTAATCTTTACCCATTTATTATTATGGAGAAGAACATTATGCAAAATCCAGGTGTTATCATTGGGATATCTGCAACAATGTTTTTCATTTCTAGAATGGTTTTATCTCCAATAATAGTATATTGGCTAAATAAATATATTAAAGGTCAAAGTTATACTCTGTGTGTTTTGATGAGTTTCATTGAAATGTTAATTTTGTATACATCAGAAAACATTATCTCCTTGTTTATTGGAAGAATTATCTGTGGTGCCTTTAGTCAGTCACAATCCATTATAATGCAACATCTTTCAGAGCTTAATAAAGACGGTTTTCTAAAATTGTCAGGATTCATCACAATAGGATTTACAATCGGAAGTGTACTTTCTAGTTTTTTTATTAGATATTCCGGAGTGGAACAAACTTTATTTGTAGCCATAATAGTTTCACTTTCTTTAATCATAACTAGTTTTAGTAACCCATTACCAAACTATAAAGCAATAAATGAGATGGCATCTACTTCATTTAAAAGCATAAATATATTAGATATATCTTTAATCCTTCTATTGATTGTACAAGCGACAATTCCTATATATCTCAGTTATATGCTGGTAAAAATTTGGAAGTGGGCTATAAGTGAAGCTGCACTTGCCATGACTTTTTTATCTATTTCAAGTATTATTGTTCAATTCTTAACGGACAGAATATTAGCTAAAGGTAGAATCAACGAGATAAGTGTTTTATATTTTAGCACTTTCTTCGGACTGTTAGCATTCCTATTTCTTACTTTTAGTGAATCAGATTATTTTATTTGGTTGTCTTTATTCTTTATATCACTGCTATCTCCCTTGATTCCCCTAAAACAAAAACAATTTTTTTCAATTAACGAAGATCGAAGTGTTGTTGCTTACTCTATTATAAGTGGGATTTCTGGGTGTATATCTTCTATGATAATACCGGCTATGACTGCACTGAATATAAATCAAAGTATGATTTTTGTACTGTGTGTGTTTGCATTAGCTTTCCACTTATTTAAATTAAATGTGTTAGTTAAGAAAAAACACATCAATAATTAAGGTCACGTATTTATGTTATATCAAGGAATCCTATACAATAGAGAAACTTTTTTAAAAAGAAGAGAAGCCAAATTTCATAACTGGGTTTCTAATTCATCCGTTTACAAACTGGAATCATTAGATCCTATTGATTGCATTAAACGAAATATCAACATATTAAAAGCCATAGCTCCAGAGCTGTTTTACTCTTATCTTATTACTGATAATCTTGAACTACAAAAGTCTACTCAGCATATTGCATACTCACGACTATTCAACTATGAGGCAGATACAACAAGAAGATCACATGAAGAAGTGGATGCTATCTCAGTAATGTTTAAACGGATATCAAAGACTACCATTCACTTTTGGTTCAAAATAAACCATTATTTTTCTGATGCAATTTCTAATAGGATTATTGCTGAAATTTTATCATCATCACACGATATCAATGTGAACAGCTACAATAAAAATAACATATATAGATATATCTCAGCTAGAAAAAATGACAATCTAAAAACCACAAATTATCTTGATCAGTTTATCAATGCTTATAAAAAATGTAATATTGAGGAAATCGAACAGAAAAGATTTTCAACGCAGAAAAAACACCTGGAATTAACGTCTGAAATTATAGACTTGAGGATCAACTCTATAAGCTCAGGTAAAATTACACCTGAAGTAATCGTAAAATGTCTAGCTTTAACGGTAGAGAAGTTTTTCGGTTATACTGGTCTATATATAGGGATAAATTCACATGGCAGAGAGCCACTACAAGGTATTAACCCGTTAAAAACTATCGGATGGTTAAATGAATTAAGACCATTCATTGTAACCCCCAACATCAGTGGCCAATATTGTACAAGTGATATTTCCAATAAGCTCCTGAAAAATACACTGTATGGAAGAAATCTTTCTTCCATTATAAATGCTTCTTTTGAGAAGACAACTCCTGAAAAATTAAGGTATCCTTCTATTTGCTTAAACATAACTTACACTAAATGGTTTAAAAATTTAAATTTCATATCACCTCCAATTAATAGTACAGCGCTATGTGACAACGGTGCTTATAGGATTACAGATATAGGTGTCGGAGTACTGATAGAAGATCATTCCACAGCTATTAGCTTTGACTATTCAAATGAGAAATATAACAGAGACGAAATTAAAAAAATTATTAGAATTTTTATTGGCTTTTTAACTAATGAGATAAATATATCAAATCAAGTAGTATGTAAAACTCTATAAATTATCATAGGATTAAAAAATGGGATATATATCTGAAGATTTATTCACCGAATTACTACTCAAAGAGTCTGGTTTGGATCCTAATAAATCAGAAATTTATAAAAGAAAACTAGACATAAATTCAATATATTATTTTGATGTTTCTAGTCCAGGAAATTTGGTAAGGGATATTAATGGAAAACCAAGACGTAAGAATATGACATATAGAGAGTATTTTGAGGCATTAGGTATTGCTGATATTTCAAAAGAGCTCAATACCTCATATTTGGCTTCAGCATGCTATAGGGTCGTGAATGCGTGGGGATTTATTGGGATACAGATTGGTGAATCAGCTTTGTACTCTTTAGGAGTATATATACCCAAAAAAGAAACTTATAATGAAGAATGTCTACCTTGCTATTATGACCATGTTTTTGGAGATGAAGTCTGGTCGAACGGTAGAAAAATAAAAAAATATACTCACAATGACTGCAAAAAAAATTTCTTTTGTACTAGTGTAAACGAGTGGAAAGGATTATTTACTGGAAAATACGACATTCACTCACTCGAAGATATTTTTATACCATATAAGCAAAAAGTTTTGATATATAACATATGGAAATATGGTGTAGATAGGTTATGTGAACTATTGAGATTGAAAAATAAGGACTTATCCCTATTAACTGAACATATGAAAGGTATTAAAGATCTTCCAACCAATATCACTGAATCATCATTGCTAGCTGCAATTCATTTACTTGGCCCTTATAAAATATATAGACACATCATTAGTTATGATCAATGTTGTGATGAAACCGGTACAACACTAGATGATTATTTAATTAAATTCTCGGGCCTATCAGTAGTTGAATATGAGTTGCTTATTTAAAATCAATTTACTCCTTTTATATTATAATAAGGATATATATCCACAATATAGTTTTCTTGATAGGAGAATAAATAATGTTTGTATCAATAGAAGGTGTTGATGGTTCAGGAAAGAGTACTTTGTTTAACCGATTAAAGTCACACTGTTTAGAGTACCAATATGACAAAGTGATTTTTATTGATAAAAAAAATCCAGAATTTAAACACAAATATATAGCTAGTCATATGGCAAATATAGGTGATGTACTGTGGCGCTATGATGCAAATTCTCCAATGTGGTTACTAGGGGATGAGCATTGGTTCTCTCTTTTATCGTCATGGTTTAGCGTTATTGATCACTGCATAGTTAAACCAAACTTAGCCAAAGGAAATACTATCGTAGTCAACAATTGGATTACAAAATATATCGCTCGTTTTAACTTAAAACCTAATTTTGATATTGGTGCTTTCAATAAGTCAATTCAACATTTATCAAGACCAGATAAAATAATCTTTCTTGATATTGACATAACCAATGCAGCACTCCGTAAAGGAAAATTTGAGAGTTCTGAAAGTGGTCTAATGGACGGAAGAAGTTCTATAACTATGGATGGTTTTATCCAATATCAAAATTTAGTATCTAATAGCTACATTAATGAGGTGAAAAAACTTAACACTTACAAGATAAACGTAGATGAAAAAAGCCCAACAGAAATATTCGATATTGTAAAGTCACAAATATTCTAATCCCTTAATGTATTGAATGAGGTATAATCATGTACTCAAAAAAAACTGAAATAAACCAGTTTATTGATGGTATAAGTAATCTACATTCCATGTCTTATCGATATATTAATTATTTGAGCAGTAAGGTTTGTTGGATTATAGATACATGTCGAATGTACTCAGTTAAATCCCTAACTGTTTGTTCAAATAATCAGTTCATGACCGAAGGTACTTTGGTTTTAAAAAAAACAAATAATAAGAAAAACAAAAGACATAACTATATAAGGCCAGAATTATATATATATGAAAAAGACATGACTAGGAAAGCCTATTTAAAAACCACTCCTGGGCGTGATTATATGGAGCATTACTACTCAATGATAAGAGATCACTTATCACATAGCAAAAATGAATTCAGTGTAAAGTTAGATTACAGCCAAAGTGAAGAGTCAAAACTCATAAAAGAGTTGGCTTCGGAGCTGCCAAAAAACAACGACGCAGATATAATTATTATTGGAGATTTCACATCGTTATCAAGTTCTTTATCTAGAAAAAAGAGAGTCTTGGTAAAAATTTGTGGGATTAATTTTTCACTCGAAAAATATAAAAACTTCGACTTGCTGGGTATACATTTCAGTTTTTGGGGTAACTTATCATATTTCCTTGTTGAGCTCCTATTGGAGCTTGGCTATAAGGAAATAATCTATATAGGAAAACTAGGTTGTTTAACTTCTGAATCACACCTATATAATAAGATTTTTTCACCTAACGAATTCTTTATATTTGACAAAGATCAAATGATATCAAGAATAACTTTAGATAAAAAAGAATTACAGTCAATATTTCCTGAAGTTTGCACTGGTAAACATGTATCTGTACCCAGCGTTTCAGAAGAGATATACTATCAAAAGCAGATATTTGACCGTATAGGAATAAATAGCATAGATAATGAGATATCTTATATGGCAAGTGCAGTACATAAACATAATTTGAAAACGAGGAAAGACTGCTCTTTCTATTCACTACATTATGCTACAGATTATTTACCCAACGCAACAAACATGAATGAGAAATTCGACTTCGATTTATCTAACTGTTCGGATGAAAAAGCTAAAGAAAGAAAATCCAATGTTATTGAGAATATTTGTGATATTCTCATAAGGTACCTAGATACAAAGTTTTCATCTGATTATTGGTTCTTTTTTTATAACATCTATACCTAATTAACCTGAAGATGCAGGATTCAGCATCTGAAAATTGTCGTTAATACGATGCCTTAATTCCCCTGCTATCGCGGGTAGCGTGCGGTCAAAAAATCCGGTTATCGCCGCTCTGAAATCTTTCGCGGTGGCGAAGTAGCGATTGTTACGCACATGCTCATTCATCACCTTCCACAGCCTTTCTATCGGGTTCAGGTTCGGGCTGTAAGGCGGCAGATAATGCAACTCAATATTCATCACAAACGCCCAGTCCTGAACCAGCCATGTCCGGTGGTAAGGCGCTCCATCCAGTATAAGATGCACTTTCTGCGAGACAGGATACGTCTGGCGTATCGCGATGAAAAACTGACAAACCGTCTCGCTGTTAATCTGCTGATATTCACGGGTCACTGTACGCGCGATATCGTTCAGATTGAGCGCGCCGATGATGTTCATTCTGGTACGGCTGCCCGTTGTTTCAACGGTTTTTCGCTCACCTTTACGCAGCCAGCCGTAGCTCAGCTTTGTTGACTGCGTCGGGTGAACCGCATCCATAAACAAAATAGGGTCATGGTCACTGGCGGTCTGCTTCAATTCTTCATACTTTTCGATAAATTGCCGCTGTTTCTCTGCGTCAAATTTATGCGGAATACCTGCCGGCTTTTTGTACGTAAACCCGTGACGGTGAAGCCATTTGTTCATGCCGGGAATGGTGTAACGACTCTCCCACCTTTCTTCGACAACACGAATGACAGCCTGAGTGGTGGGCTGAGGATTGTCAGTCAGATACGCGATGAGTTCTGCTGTCTGCGCTTCGCTGAGATGGCTCTGAGAGCCGCCATTTTCTGGTTTTAGCTTGGCTTCATTAAGCCAGTCATTGAGGTGACGTCGGACGGTGGTTTCGTGGATAAGCTGCGAACGGGCGATCATATCGGGAGACCATCCATCAGCCGAGAGCAAAACGCATCGTATGCGATCGCAGATATGACGATCCCTGCACGTTCGATGCAGGTTGATGAGTTGTTGTTTTTGCTCTTCGCTGAGATAAATAGCCATACCGTTAGGATGATCCTTATTTCAGG